>CADBMP010000070.1 GCA_902795775.1 uncultured Lachnospiraceae bacterium
AATGAAGATAACAGATATGCTTATTTGGAAGCGAATCAGTTTTTTTATTTTGATAAAAGTAAAACAAGATATTTACATATAGGTAAGATAGATGAAGATATTTTTAATATGATTATAGATTTTATACAGGAATTGGCGAAAAATGGAATCGACTTTTATCAAATTATTGATAATGCTAAAGAAATTGAGGAATCTGCATAATTGTAGGTTTCTTTTGTAATATGATGGCTAAAAAGAAGTAAGGTAGTAATACCTTACTTCTTTATTTATTATATATGTAGGTATTTAAAATATATTTGAGAAAATATTAAGAGGGTGTAGCGATTTGTTACACCCTTTAATCATAAAGGAGGAACATATGACAAAAAAGAGAAAGATAGAACTGCTGGAATTTAGAGTAAAGCAGTTGGAAGAAATTAACCAGACATTATTAGATTCTTCTACAGAGGAAGTAAAGAATAAGATTGCAGAATTAGAAGATGCGATTTGTCAGTATAATGGTTTGATTGATGAACTAAGTGGTATTTTAGGGCATTTCAGGAAAGTGGATAGAACATTGAAAAAAGATGTGGTAAAGGCAAGGAAGAGATTCTTTAGGAATGTAAGGAAATATAGTTAAGGGTAGGCAGAGAACATAGCAGAATGATAAAGCATGGTGTAAAATAAGCATCTTTATAGTAGGTATATAGACGTATGTAGGGGATTATGTGCAAGAAATTGATACATAGCCCCCTGTTTTAATTGGAGGAATCTATTTGGATAAAGTATTAGTAGATAAGAAATTACTGAATATTAAAGAATTTTGTGATTATTTAGGTATTGGACAGACAAAAGCAAGAGAATTATTGCGTGGTCATAATGGTTTCGGTGTCCAGATTGGAAATAGATGGTATGCAAATAGAAGTAAATTGGATCAATGGATAGACAGGCAGACAGAGTGAGCATAAGGTGAAAAAAGATGATTTTTAGTGCGTTAATCGGTTGAAAGCAGTATTTTTTTATGATATTATCTTTCATATAATACTGGCTTTCTGGTTGACAGAAAGGATGGTTTATATGGGTAAGAGTTTAAAGGGCAAAGAACTTGGTAAAGGAATCAGTCAAAGAAAGGATGGGCGATATAGAGGGAGATTTGTAAATCGTTTTGGAAAGAATCAGGATGTGTATGATAATACATATAATGGTGTCATGAAGAAACTGCGTGAAGCGAAATATGCAGACGAGCAGGAAGTGAATGTGGTATCTTCAAATATGATACTTGATGAATGGTTCGATATCTGGATTGACACATGTAAAAAGAATTGCAGAAACAATACAAAAGAGTTGTATAAGCAACATTACAAACGGATTTCAGATGAAGTGGGCTGGAGAAAACTGAATAAACTTAATTTGGTTATCTTACAGAATGCAATCAATCATCTAAATACGGATAATGAGAGAAAAAATACAAAAATAGTATTATCTGATATGTTAGAAAAAGCGGTTGATTCTGATCTGCTTGTAAAAAATGTTGCTAAAAAGCTAAATACAGTTATTTCCAATGACAAGAAAGAGGAAAGAAGGGTGTTGACAAAGGAAGAAACAGCACTTTTCTTAAAAGAAGCAAGAAATGCTTTCTATTATGATTTATTCATAGTAGCATTGGAAACGGGTATGCGAATAGGTGAAATAACTGGCTTATTTTGGGAAGATGTGGATTTTAAGGAAAAAATTATTCATGTAAGACACTCATTAACATATTTTCAAAAAGATGGAAAGTATGTATATGAACTGCATTCCCCAAAGACACAAAAGGGTTATAGAGATATTCCTTTGACAAAGAAAGCGGTTGATGCATTACATCGTCAATATGCAAGAAAACAGGATATTCTTTTAAAAGGAAAAGAACCATTGGAAGGATTTGAAAATCTTGTATTCATAACCAGAAAAAATACACCAACTACGCAGTTTAATGTATCGGATGCAATTGGTAATATTATTCGGAAAATAAATCAAAAGTTTCCGGATATTTCTTTTAAACGGTTTACATGCCATACATTCAGGCATACGGCAGCAACAAGATTTTTTGAAGCAAATGTACCATTAAAGACCATTTCGACATTGCTTGGACATACACAGTTACAAATAACTGCTGATTTATATACGCATACTACGGATGAATCCATGAGAGAAAGAATTAAGCTGTATGAAATGATGGGGTGAAACGAAAAAAGGGTAAAAAGAGGGTAAAATAGATTTTTATACAGTATTACAATAGTAAAAGGACGGTAGATCAGTAGATTTCAGAGAAAAGGAGAGTGAAAAATGGTAAAACACATTATTTTATGGCAGTTAAAGGAAGATTTTTCTGAAGAGGAAAAAAAGGACATCCGAAAGGGCATCAAGGAAGGGCTTGAAGGATTGCAGGGAAAAATTCCGGGGCTTTTGGAAATTAAGGTGACTACGGATTTTCTAGACAGCTCCAATGCAGATGTAATGTTAGATTCCTCTTTTGAAAGCGTGGAAGCATTAAAAGGATATGCAGTCCACCCGGAACATGTGGCAGTCGCAGATGGAAAGGTAAGGCCGTTTACGGCAAACCGGGTATGCATGGATTATGAAGTGTAAAATATAAATTTATTCAGGGCATTAGATTATTAAAAAAGATAAAAAAGGGAGGCCAAAGAGATGCCCAGATATAATTTAAGAGTATCGTACAAAGAAAAGGATCGGGCAAAGGAATTTGGGGCCAGATGGGATGCAAAGAAAAAAACATGGTATTATGAAGGAGATGTTCTGCCACAGGAGCTGGAATTTTGGTATCCCGGCGGAATGATGCAGGAAGACCATACAGTGCAGCATGGGGCAGAAGCAGCATTCCTGTCCGGGATGCAGTACAAGGAAAAGGGCATGAAACCGAATTCTCCGGCAATATTGGAAAAAAACAATATGTCTCTCATGGATTCCGGAATAGTTTCCAAAATACCGGATTTAAGTCAGTATAAAACAGTATCCGAAGTGAATGAAATGATTTCAGAAAAGTACGTGGAAACCCCGGAATTTCAAAGAATCATGGTCAAGGGAGAGATAACAAATTACAACGGACATTCAGGGATGCATTATTATTTTTCCATAAAAGAGGAGACAGGACAGGGAAACCAGAAAAGAACAGTTCTTCTGCCATGCTGTATTTGGGAATCTGTGGCATTCTCTGTGCTTAAATTTGAACTTCGTCAGGGACAACAGGTGGCAATCATAGGGGAGCTTCAGTTTTATGAGGCATTGGGAAAAACGAGCCTGATTGTGCGTCAGATCCATAATATCGGTGAAGGAACTGCAAATCTCGCATTTCTGAAATTAAAAGAAAAACTGCGGGCAGAGGGACTTTTTGATGAGGAATATAAAAAGGAAATCCCAAAACACCCGGAGAAGGTCGGCATCGTCACCTCTAAGGACGGACAGGCAATCAGGGATATCTGTAAAGTAGCCCAAAAAAGGAATCCGTATGTACAGCTCATCTTATATCATGTCAAGGTACAAGGAAAAGATGCGGCAGATTCCATCATAAAAGGCATTAAAAAGCTTGACGGACTTGGTCTGGATGCCATCATTGTAGGCAGGGGCGGTGGTTCTGACGAGGAGTTAATGGTATATAATGAAGAAAGCATTGCAAGGACCGTCTTTGCCGCAAGAACGCCAATCGTGTCAGCAGTCGGTCATCAGGGGCATTTTACATTGATCGATTATGTGGCGGACAAACGTGTGGCAACACCGTCAGAAGCGGCTGAGGAAACGATTCCTGACATTATGCGGGACATTAAGCGTGTGGATGAGCTTGGTGAAAGCATCAGAAATCATATGCGCCATGCATTTGACCGGAGAAAATTACTGTTAGAGGCAAAGAAGAAAAGCTTAGAATCATATCAGCCAGAGCAGCTCATAAAAAACCGGAAAGAGCGTCTGGAAAGGCTTTCCGAACAGATGAAACGAAATATCAGGCAGACCTTTGACCAGAGAAATCACAGGCTGGAGGTAGCACTTACCAGACTAAACGGCCTGTCACCCACAGCTAAGCTGGTAAAGGGCTTTGGATATATTTCATTTGAACAAAAGCCGGTGGTAAGTGTGGAAATGTTAAGACCGGAAGATGAAGTGGAAATCAAAATCCACGACGGGGATATCCGGGCCAAAGTCATGGAAGTAAAAAATATAAAAGAACTTCCGGACTCCTGAAAGCAATAGGAACCGTTGAAAAAATCATGGAAATTGTCTGTAAAGAACAAAAAACAGGAGAGAAATCATGGCAGAAAAAAAGGCATTTCATATAGATGAGGAATTAAAACATTTAGAGGAAATCAACCAGAAGCTCGCAAGGACAGAAACAACGCTTGAAGAAGCACTGGAGCTTTATAAAGAAGGGACAGTACTGGCTGCAGAGTGCAAAAAACATCTGGAAGGAGTCGAGAAGGAACTGGAAATCATAAATAAAGAATAATTTTGCCATATACTTTATAAAGAGGAAAAACAGAAAAATTTTAGGCAGATATCATAAGCCTGGCTGATGAAAAACCTCAATGCAAATAAAAAAGGCATGAAAAAACGAAAAAATTGTTTGACATTCATTTTTTTTCATGCTATCATATTTGAGTGTGCCGCTTAACGGGGTAAATTGAAGTCCGTAAAGCTGTCTGTTTTTTGGAACAGGGCAGTGTCAGCCGGACACCGGAGTTAGCGAGTAATAATAAGGAGGAAGAAAACATGTACGCTATTATTGCAACTGGTGGAAAGCAGTATAAGGTTTCCGAGGGTGATGTGATCCGCGTAGAAAAGCTTGATGCAAAAGAAGGAGATAAGGTTACTTTTGATCAGGTAATCGCTGTGAGTGATGGCTCTTTAAAGGCTGGTGCTGATGTAGCAAATGCTACGGTAACAGCTTCTGTAGAAAAGGAAGGCCGCGCAAAGAAGGTCATTGTATACAGATATAAGAGAAAAACGGGTTATCATAAAAAGAATGGTCATAGACAGTCATATACCCAGGTTAAAATTGAAAAAATCAATGCATAATTTTTTCCCTGATTTTTATGAACCGTTGTTTTCGGTATCAGGAAAGTTATCAGAAAATAGTAATTTATGGATTCAGGTGAGTGAAACATATGATTCATGTTACATTTATTAAAAATGCATTGGATGAACTCTGCGGTTTCCGGA
>CADBMP010000071.1 GCA_902795775.1 uncultured Lachnospiraceae bacterium
AGGCGGTAGAGCACTTGACTTTTAATCAAGGTGTCGGGGGTTCGAATCCCCCGTGTCTCACGCTAAGAAACACCGTAAACCCAAGGGTTTACGGTGTTTCTTATTATGTACAGGGGCGAAAAAGGAAATATTTCGGCATGCGCCGGATGTGTGCTCCGAGTGACGAGTAAGAGATGAAAAACCTGCCTCCTACTCGATTTTTCGGATAAAAAACAGAGTGTTGAGCAACATTTGAGCAACAAACGCATAATAGAATAATACGGATATATTAAATATTATAAGCGTAATAATAAACAGGATAAGAAAACAAGAGCGTCTTTACAAAAAAGTATATGCGTGATAAAATTCATAATTGAGAGGCGAAAGATAAAAGGGTTTGATATAATACCAAAATTTAATATATTTGGTAACAAAATATTATTAGAACAAAATGCGTATAGTTAATATACCGTAAAAAGAATAGAAAGGCAGGTAATAGATATGTCAACAAATTATTTAACTTTTGAATCTATGACAGAGGGTTTAGAAGAAAAGGTAAGACAGGATTTGAAATTTAAAACAGGAAATTTTTTATGGAAAATAAAATTTAATGTACCGTTAGATCCTAAAACAGTTAATAATATGAATCTCTACGTTACAACAATGTCATTAACCCCATTAAAAACTGCAATTCGGTATAATTCTTTAGAAAATGAAATAGAAATTGAACCATTGGAGCCATATTCGCAAAATGAGTCTTACATATTAAATATTACAACTAATGTGACCTCGTTGGCAGGGAAACCTTTAAGACAGCCATTGCAGGTTCAATTTAAATTTGATAATTAGTATAAAATGTTTTATAAACAATTTTTTTCTTGTATTTTAAATTTGCAGAACTTTTATATGGTGCTTTTGTCAGAAAATCCAGTCATATGCGTATGGTACAAGGCATCTAGTACATCATAAATTAAGTAACTGATACATTCGTGTATAATAAATTTTCGAGCATACCGACTCAAAACGCAGTCGTAGTGGGCTACGTCAAGGCTTTGATTTGTGTATGATTCGGAAATTTAGACAAACAAATAGGTCAGTTATTTAAGAAACAATGTATTAGGTGCTGTCTGATTTGAATTGTGGCAGCTGTGAACGGTAATCGAAGAACATTATGCTGTCGATTTTCTTCCTTGAAAGATAATTTTTGGGCATATCTGTTTTTATGCAGGTTGTGCCTTTGTTGTAATGCACATGCCAGTATGAGGAATTTAGCGGAAAAGTTTCATGTGGGTGGCAATTTACTAAAGGTATTATTTGGCGAGGTAGGAAACAGCTATCTACCTCCTATTCTATTATAACCACAAAAGACTTTTTTCTGGTGCTATAAATGCCTAAAAGTCTGAAAATAAGGATGGTGGCAGATTTTTTAACCATTAGTAAAAGGAGAACCGGATATGTTTGAAAAGAAAATGAAATACCAAAAATGGATTTCCTTTCTTCTTATATTTAGTATTTTTGGTGGATGTATTTTTTTCTCCGGATGTAGTCAGGAAGAAAAGAAAAAAGTGGTAACACTTGATGTGTATAGTATGCTTGCAAATTATTCAGGACTGCAGGAAGGCTGGATGGCTGATGTGTTAAAGGAGAAACTGAATGTCAGGCTGAATATTTTGCCACAGGGACCTGGTGTTTTTGAATCAAGGGCGAAGACTGGTAATCTGGGAGATATTGTGGTATGGGGAAGTGACAGTAATCTTTATATAAAGGCTGTTAAAGAAGGGTTGTTATATGACTGGAATGAAAGAAATCTTCTGTGGGAGAAAGGATCTTATATTGCAGAGCATATGCAGCCGGCAATTCGTAAGAACAAGGCATTGACTTTAGAAATAACAAAAGGTGAAAAGGATACATTGTACGGTGTTGGAAACGGTGTTGCAACTTCCAGGAATGATCACGAGGATTACATTTATACATGGGATATCCGGTGGGATTTATATAAAAAACTGGGATATCCAGAGCTTGAGAATATGGATGACCTATTAGTTCTTTTGAAAGAAATGTGTAAACTATCCCCGAAAAATGATATTGGTGAACCTGCCTTTGGAATGTCACTCTGGCCGGATTGGGATGATGCCATGGTAATGTATGTAAAAGCAACAGCAACTGCTTATTATGGATATGATGAACTGGGAATTGGGTTATATGACCAGGATACAGGAGCATTTCATGGGGCATTAGAGAAAAACGGCCCTTATCTGAATATGTTGAAATTTTATAATATGTTGAATCAAGAAGGGATTTTAGACCCGGATTCCAGGACACAAAGTTATGAGGATGCGTTGAAAAAGATGCAGAAAGGCTCTGTTATGTGCTCTATTTTCAATTATGCCGGGCAGAATGTTTATAATACTCCAGAGCATTTAAAACAGGGGAAGGCAATGCTTGGCAGATGTCCGGGGGAGGCGTGTCCGTTAGGATATGGTGCTGCAATCGCAGGAAAAGAATGGATCTGGAGCATTGGGGCAGCTACAAAGCATCCGAAACTCTGCATGAAGCTTTTGAATTATTTGTGCACACCAGAGGGCAGGCTTACAACTGAATATGGACCGAAGGGACTTTGTTGGGATTATGATTCAGATTACAACACGTTTCTAACGAAACTTGGAAAAAATTGCAAAAAAAATTCACAGCAAAAGCTGGGACATGGTTACAAAGGAACATTTTTTGAAGGATATCTGAAGATTGAAAATGAAACATGGTCTATTTTTGCATCGAATCCTGAGTCGAATGGGGAAACGTATAATTATCAGAATTGGAAAAGTGCAGCCGAGGATTCTTCCAGTGGCATAGAAAAAGACTGGCAGAAAAAAATGGGTGCCATAAACAGTACAGAGTATGTGGATCATCTGGATCATAAAATCAGTCCGGTGTCTGATTATCATATGGGGGAAAAGTCGGATGGGCTTAAAAAAATCTGGCAGGTGGTTACAAAGGAGTTAAAGGAATCTTCATGGAAAGCGATATATGCAAAAAATGATGAAGAATATAAAAAAATTGTGGAAGAAATGATAAAAAAATGTCAGGATGCAGGGTATGCGTCTTGCGTGAAGTGGTGTGAAAATGAATCGCAAAAAAGATTTGATGCAGAGAAAGAAATTTTAAAAAGGGCTTGGTAATAGAATTTTTTTCTGTTCAGGAGTGCATAAAGAAATCTTCCGTTTCATATAATAAGACAGGGTAAAAAAGGATGATTGATGAAATCGGAGGAGTATGTTATGGCAAAGACAAAAATCGTAGTGTTACAAGTGAAAAAGATTGTATATACCAGTATTTTTGTATTAGTTGGAATAATCATTTTAGGAATCTTGTTTATGATGCTTCTGCCCAAAAAGAATTCAGGGGAGAAAGCCGTCTCCAAATTGGAAAAAACACCTGTCCAAAGGATATATGAAGCAGGTGTTTATACGAAAGAGATTGAGATTGGGGACAGTACTGTGAATCTGGAGCTGGCATTGGATGAGGGACGGGTAAAGTCCCTGGAACTGGTGAATCTGGAGGAGAGCGTGGAAACCATGTATCCTCTGATGAAGCCGACAGTAAAGCGATTGGAAAAAAAGCTGGTGGCAGGAGAGGATATACATAAAATCAAGCTTTCTGGAGATGCAAAATATACGGAAAAAATGCTGATGGAGAGTGTGGAAACAATGCTTGAGGAACATAAAAGGTAATAGCTGAAAAGGTCACTGTTTGTAGCCGGGTTCTTCAACTGGCTGTTGATGGAACAGAAAAATAATTTTGAAATGATGTTATTTTATGTCAGACATAAATAAAAAAATTTATGATTTTGAATGATTAAATACATAAAGGAGAAAGGTAATGAGTACATGTATTTTTATGGATTATTATGCAAATTTTTCTTGTATTGGCGGTGATTGTCCGTTGACATGCTGTGCTGCAGGATGGAAGATTTCATTGAAGGATTCTGAAATTGAAATGTACAGGAATTTACCAGAGCCGTTTTCAAGTGAAATAATGAAAAATATTAATATAGAGAAAAAAGAATTTAGATTGCATGACGAACGGTGTGGTCTTTTGACAAAGGACGGCTGGTGCAGGATTGTAAGGGAATGTGGAGAAGAAAAGCTGTCAAAAACCTGCACAATATTTCCAAGATGGTTAGTTAAATATGGTTCTTTTACTCACGCACTTGTGGAGATGGTATGTCCTGTAGTGGCAGGGTATATGCTGGAGCCTGACCCGATTAGTTTTGGAATAGAAAAAACAGGAGAAGAAGAATTTCATGATGAAGATGAATTATATCTTACCTTATCTTTTGTGAGGGCAAAACTGGTGGATTTGTTTCAGATGGATAGAGGAAAATACTATTTTGGAAAGGTATATGTAATCTTTAAAGTACAGGAATATCTTTCCGGGCTTTATGAAAGAAAGTCAAGTTTGGATAGAAAACGGGTGGAACGGTATTTAGATTCTTATCTTAAGCAGGATAATCTGGAGTCAATTTATCATCAATGTCAAGTAGTAGAGGATAAAACTGTTAAACAGGTAAAAGTAGTGACAGGATTTTTAAATGATAGTAGTTTAAAGAATAATTTATCCGGAATAATGAAAAAATATCGTTTTTTTGAACATTTATTCCAGGAATGGTTATGTGATGCTGAATTATTAAAAAGGGATTTAAAGCACTTTAAAAATTATCTAAGGGAAAATTATTTATATTTTCCAGAGAATTATTTTGTATATGTTCTTTTTCGTGATTGGATTCCACTGGAAGTAAATATGGAAAAATTTGGTCACGGTTTGATGATACGGGTTGTAGAATTTGCTATAATACAAATTTTAGCAATGACTTTCTGGAAAGAAAAGGGATTTTTAGATAAGCTGGATTATGAAATAATGATATCTAGCGTAGACAGGCAGTTTTCACACTCATCTAAATATGAAAAAATGGCGGAAGAATATACAAAAAAATATGAGTTGATGAGTGCTTTATTATTTTTAATTTTGTAAAATATAATATTATGGGTGACAGTGTTATTATCTGCTGGTATATGAAAAGTACAAATGGGAGGAAAGTATGTCGGTTCAGTTCGTGTTAGGTGGTTCTGGTGGCGGAAAGACATATTATATGGAGCATCGTTTTTTGAAGGAGGCAGGATTGTTTCCGGATAGAAATTATATATACATAGTACCGGAACAGTTTACAATGCAGATGCAGAAGGAATTTGTTACTCTTAGTGAAGAAAAGGGTATCATAAATATAGAAGTTCAGAGCTTTGTGCGTCTGGCATTTCGCGTGTTTGCGGAAACGGGAGCGGGAAACAGGCCTGTATTGGATGATATGGGAAAGACCATGGTTCTAAAAAAAGTGCTTGCTGGCTGCCAAAATGAGCTTTTGTATTTTGGGAAAAATGTGAAAAAAAATGGATATGTTCAGGAAATCAAGTCATTTTTATCTGAGTTGTATCAATATAATGTATCAGTGGAAAAACTTGACGATATGATAGGGGCAGCAGTGGATCGGCCTCTTTTGGCGAGAAAACTTCAGGATATGAAAATCGTTTATCAAAGATTTTCGGAATATCTGGAGAAAAATTATATTACATCAGAAGAAGTAATGAATGTATTGGCAGAGGTGACGGGAGAGTCAAAAATTTTACGGAATAGTATTATCTGTCTGGATGGGTTTACCGGATTTACACCCACACAATATGAATTTTTAAGGAATCTGCTCAGGGTGGCAAAAAAAGTGTATATTACTGTGATTATGGACAAGCGGGAGAGCATATTAAATCCCGGTGCGAAACATGGGCTTTTTTACCTGAGCCAGAAAACGCTTTTTCGTATTCGGAAGATAGCGCAGGAATATGGGATTGAAATCTGTGAGGAAATTTGGACGGGACAGGAGAAGGAAGAAACGAGATTTTATCATACGGAATCTCTTATTTCAGAGATACAGGAAAATGATGATGAAAAGGGGATTGCAGCTGCTTTAGAAAAGGGGAAACACTATGCGGCGGGAATTGCTTTTTTGGAAAAGGAGCTGTTTCGTTTTCCAATCAAATGCAAAAAGGGGAAGCCGGAGGATATTTCCATTCACATTTTGGAAAATCCGGAAAAAGAGATGGAGTTTGTCATTGAAAAAATCAGGATGCTCTTATATAAAGGAAAATGCAGGTACCGGGATATTGCTGTAGTGACAGGTGATTTAAAAACATATGGCATGATAGCAAAGGATTCATTCTTCAAAGCAAAAATTCCATGTTTTGTGGACCAGAAAAAGGGGATTGAGGAGCACCCGTTTGTGGATTATATACAGTCGGCCATTGAGATTTTCCTCTCAAATTTCCGTATGGAAAAGGTTATGCAGTTTGAAAAAAATATGTTTTCTTCTGCGACCAGAGAGCAGTGTGAGCTTCTGGATAATTTCTTAAGGGCAAGTGGAATCTTTGGGTATAAAAAATGGCAGGAGGTATGGGACGGAGAAATTCTTTTTGGCGGAACGGAGCAGAAGGAAAAAGAAAAATATCATCTGCTTTTAGATACAGTTCGTGTGGAGCTTTTGGACCAACTAGAAGTACTGTATGAAAAAATCGGGAAGGGAAAGCATACCGTTAGGGAATATACAGTGGCGTTCTGTGAATGGCTTGAAGAGGAAAAGTGTTTTGAACACTTAAATGAACAGGTGGAACAGTTTGAAGCACAGAATGAAAAAGAACTGGCATGGGAATATCGGCAAATATATGAAATTGTATTGAATGTGTTTGATAAGCTGACAGAGCTTTTGGGTTCAGAAAAAATGAGTTTGAGGGAATTCCGGGAGCTTTTGACTACCGGTTTTTCAGAAGCAAGGATTGGTCTGATTCCACCGGGAACTGATCAGGTGCTTATTGGAGATATGAACCGAAGTCGTCTGGCACATATTAAGCATCTTTTTTTTATTGGGGTGAATGACGGCATCATTCCACAGGCAGTAAGCAGGGGCGGAGTGATTTCTGATGCGGAACGGCAGTTTTTAGTGGATGAGGAATTTGAGCTTGCTCCTACAATCAGGGAAAACATATATACCGGGCAGTTTTATCTGTATCTGAACCTGACAAAACCGGAGGAACATTTGTATTTGAGTTATCCGGAAACAGGAACAGATGGAAATGCCAAAAAACCGTCTTATATCATAGATAGAATCAGAAAGCTGTTTCCGGACTTAACGCCTGTGATGGAATCGTGCAGAACCGATGACAGTTATCTTCTAGGAAATTTTTATGGAAGGGATTATCTGATTTCCGGGTTACGGAGAGAAAATTGGTCTTCGGAAAAGTGGAAGGAGATTTTTTTATTTTATAAAAGGGAACAGGAAAGAAACAAAAAGCTTTCGGACTGGATTTCTGCATCATTTTACAGGGAGAACTGGAAAAAGCTGTCCAAAGAGGCAGTACATGAGTTATACAAAGAAGTGCTTTCGGGCAGTACCTCGCAGTTTGAGCAGTATGCGGCATGTGCATTTGCGTATTTTATGCGTTACGGGCTGCACCTGAAGGAAAGAAGGGAGCATCAGGTCGCATTTTTTGATATTGGCAATATTGCGCATACGGCATTGGAACAATATACCAAGCTCATGCTTTCTGAAAAAAAGAATTGGACGGATTATACAGAGGAAGAACAGAAAAAGCGTGCAGACCAGTGTGTGGAGAAGGTTGTGGACGGGTATAAGAATGGACTTCTTTTGCAGACGGAACGTGACCGTTATCTGATTTCCAGATTAAAGCGAATTGTCAGAAGAAGTGTCTGGGCAATTACAAAGCAGATGGAGCAGGGAAAATTCTATACGGTGACAAGTGAATTTGGGTTTGAAATTTTGGAAGGCCCGGACAAAAATAAATCATCAGGAACACCGAATTCTTCAGAAGAAAAGGAAGATTTTGATGCAGCAGGACAGGGAGCGCAGCAAATTAGTATTTTTGATTATGATGAACAGGGAAATCTTTTAGAAGATACAAATGAAAAAGAAGTCTATCAGGGTGGAGACGATGAAACAGGAGAGGAAGGCCTACTCCGGCTGATTGGGCGGATTGACCGGATGGATGAGGTGGATGATAAGGAAAAGGTATATCTTTCTGTGGTGGATTATAAAACAGGGAGCAAGGAGTTTTCTTTGTCTGATTTGTATTATGGTCTTCAGATGCAGCTGATGATTTATTTAAAGGCAGGCATGAATGAGAAACAGCAGAGGACAAAAAAAATTGTGGTTCCTGCAGGTGTTTTATATTATCATGTATCGGATCCTGTTATAGAGAAGAAGAAAGGGGAGAAGACGGAGCAGACAAAACTCAGGATGTTACAGAAATTAAAAATGGGCGGGCTATTGAATATGGACGAGCCGGTGCTGCCATCATTTGATAAGAGTTTCCAGGGAAAGAACGGAGAGCTTCCTGTTTCTGTAGATTCCAATATATTTTCAGTGGGAACCACAAGCAAGGGAACTATAAAAAAGACCTCAAAAACAGTGACGACAAAGGAGTTTTCTTTGCTGCTCTCTTTTACGGAGCAGAAAATTAAGGAAATCAAGTCGGAAATTTTGGATGGGAATGTTAGTGCGGAGCCGTACCGTGATGCATTGGGTGGGGCTTGTGCCTACTGTCCGTATCATGCAGTTTGCAGATTTGATGTGAGGATTCCGGGAAATAAATACAGGGAACTTGAAAAATTAAGTGATGATGAGGTTTTGTTAAGCATTTCAAAGAGCAGCAAGAAGAAAAATGAATTGCATGCAGATGGAAAAGATTCTAAAAAGCAGTAGAGCATATCTTTGGTAGAAAAAGATGTCAGGAAAAATGTTGGAGGATGAGGAGAAGATATGGGAGAAAAGGTACGTTGGACAAAAGACCAGTCAGATGTGATAAATCTTAGGAACAGGGATATTCTGGTGTCTGCGGCAGCAGGTTCGGGGAAGACGGCTGTGTTGGTGGAAAGAATCATAGAAAAAATTACAGATAAAAAAAATCCCTGTGACATTGACCGGCTTTTGGTGGTGACTTTTACAAATGCTGCGGCAGCAGAAATGCGTACCCGTATTGGTGAGGCATTGGAAAAAAGGCTTTTTATGGAGCCTGAAAATGAGCATATCCAGAAGCAGATGAGCCTTCTTCATGCGGCACAGATTTCCACCATTGACAGTTTTTGTGGCTGGATTGTTAAGAATTATTTTCATGTGATTCATTTGGATCCGGTATATCGGATTGCAGATGCTTCTGAATTGAATTTAATGAAACAGGAAGTCCTGACAGAGTTATTAGAGGAGAAATACATAGAAGCAAAGGAAAAGAAGGATACTGTGTTCTTTCAATTTACAGAGCTCTTTTCGTTAGGAAGGACAGACCATGACATTGAGGACCTGATTTTACAGTTATATGAAATTTCTACAAGCATGCCGTATCCGGAAGACTGGATTTTAAAGTGTGGAAAGGAATATGATTTTTCCAGTGCAGAAAAAATGGAGCAGTCCGGGTGGATGCAGATACTTTTAAATGATTTTAAAAAAAATCTGGAGGTCTTTTTAGAAAAGGCAAAAAGTGCAAGAAATCTTTGCAAGTTTCCGGGTGGTCCAGACGTATATTTGGAGATGATAGAGAACGATATTGCTTTTATGGAGCTTTTGAAGCAGAAAAAAAAGTTTGGGGAGTATCAGATGCTGTTAGCAGGGTTTTCTCCCATGAAGTTAAAGGCGGTCCGTGGAAAGTCTGTGGATGTCCGGTTAAAGGAACAGGTGCAGAATTTGCGCGAAGGATATTTGAAGAATGGTCTTTTGGAGTTTCGGGAGAAATATTTTTTTCAGTCTGCAGAGGAAATGTATTCCGATATGAAGAAAATGTCCCCTTATATGGAAAAGCTTTCTTCTCTTGTTTTGGGCTTTCATCATGCTTTTTCTGCAAAAAAGGAGGAAGACGGTCTGGTGGATTTTTCTGATGTGGAGCATTTTGCCCTTCGGATTCTGGTGAATAAAAAAGAGGACGGGAAATTGGAGAAAAGTGGGACAGCACTGGAGCTTAGGGACTTTTATGATGAAATCATGATCGACGAATATCAGGATAGCAATGAGGTGCAGGAGCTGATTCTTACAAGTCTTTGCGGAGCACCCGGTGAGAAACCGTCACTTTTTATGGTGGGAGATGTAAAACAGAGCATTTATAAATTCCGCATGGCAAAGCCGGAAATCTTTTTGGGAAAGTACAAACGGTTCACAAAAGGAAAAGGACCGGAGCAGAAGATAGATCTGCACAAGAATTTCAGGAGCCGGTCTTTGGTTCTGGAATTTGCGAATTTTATTTTTGAGCATATTATGAGGGAAGAATTTGGCGGTATTCCTTATGATGAAGCGGCAAGGCTGGTTCCTGGTGCTTCTTTTGATGAAACAGAGAAGCGGACTGCAGGAAAGACGGAAATCCTTATCATAGACAGGGGAGCTGAGGATATGAGCAGGGAGGAGTTAGAGGCAGCCGTTATTGGACAAAAGATCAAGGGGATGGTGCAGGGAAATGATCCGCTTTATGTTACAGGAAAACAAGGGTATCATCCTGTGGAATACCGGGATATTTCCATTCTTTTAAGAACTATGTCCGGTTGGTCGGAAACATTTGTGGAGGTTCTGAATGATATGGGAATTCCTGCTTATGCAGAAACGAAAACAGGATATTTTTCTTCTATGGAGGTGGAAACACTTTTGAATTTCCTGCATGTGATTGATAATCCAAGACAGGATATTCCACTGGCAGCTGTGCTCCGTTCGTTTTTTGGAAAAGTGACGGATGAGGAGCTGGCAATGATTTCTGCGATGCATACAGGCATGGATTTTTGGGATCAGGTGCTTTTTTATATGGAAAAATATCCGGAGAACGGGCTTGGGAAAAAGCTGGCGGCTTTTAAAGAACGATTAGAGCGGTGTCAGGATTATGTGCAGTCCAGAAGCGTATATGAGCTTCTGCAGAAAATTTATGATAATCTGGGCTATTATCATTATATGTCAGCCATGCCGTCCGGGGAAAAAAGAAGGGCAAATCTGGATATTCTTTTGGATCAGTCCTTGGAATTTGCGAGGAATGGACACAGTGGGATTTACCGGTTTACCAGATATATTGAAAATTTAAGAAAGGCAGATGTGGACTTTGGCGAGGCATCCATAAATTCGGAAAATACAGATGCGGTAAGGATTATGTCGATTCATAAAAGCAAAGGGCTGGAGTTTCCTGTTGTTTTTGTGGCAGGCATGGGAAAGCAGTTCAATATGATGGATACCAGAAAAGCCACACTGATTCATGGGGATTTTGGTGTGGGATGTGATTTTGTGGATATGTCCCTGCGGGTCAAACAGCCAACGCTTCGAAAGGAATTTATTGCTAATCAGATGCGTTTGGAGATTTTGGAGGAGGAAATCCGGGTACTTTATGTGGCATTGACCCGTGCAAAAGAGAAACTGTTTTTAACGGGCTCCATAAAAAATTTGAAGGGATATTTAGAAAAAAAAATATCTGCCACAGGTGAGAAAGTGGATTATCGGACACTAAGTTCTGCAGCAGGATATCTGCATTGGATTTGTGCAGCTCTTTTTCAGAAAAAAAATTTTGCAGGTGAGGTTTCCGATTATTTAGAAAACATTTCCAAGGAGGAGGGAATGCCACACAAGGTATTTTCAGAAGATTTATTTTCAGTGGAGTTGTTATCTTATGAGTATCTGCTTTCATTGGAAAAAAAGAGATTAAAAAAAGAGATTTCTGATTTTTCTGAAATTCAGGATTTAGAGACGGATAAAGTGTATGATGAAGGAATTCGAAAGCTTTTGGAGCAGCAGGAAAGCTACCGGTATCCGTTTTTATCCGAGGCAGGGATTCCGGTGAAGATTTCGGTGTCTGAGCTAAAAAGAAGGGCGGCGGAGCAGGCTGAGGTTCTGGAAGAGGAAGAAATTTTGGAGGCTGCTTTTCCAGATGAGGCTTCCGGGAAAGGGGCAGATGCGCAGGAGCTGGAAATCCCAAGGGCAAAATTTATGCAGGGAGAGAAAAAAATATCCGGAGCAGCCAAAGGTACTCTTTATCATTTGGTAATGGAGCATTTTCCGTACCACAGGATCAGGGAATCTGGAAAATTGTGGGGAAAAAAGGAGTTTGATGCGTTCCTTTCAGAGATAGTGGATGATGGATTTATGACAGAGCAGGAGCAAAATGTTTTGGACAGCAGAAAGTTTGTCCGGTTCATAAAAACTGATCTTGGAAGGCGGATGGCAGAGGCAGCAGAAGAAAACAGGCTTCGTTTGGAGCAGCCGTTCATGATTGGACTTCCTGCAAAGGAAATTTACCCGGAACAGACTTCAGAAGAACTGGTTTTGGTACAGGGAATCATAGATGCATTCTTTTTTACGAAGGATAAGAAGGGAGAGGAATGTATTGTACTTGTGGATTATAAAACGGATTTTGTGAAGAAAGGGGGGGCGGATGAGCTGGTGAAAAAATACCGTTCCCAGTTAGAGTATTATGCGCAGGCATTGGAGCGTTTGACTGGAAGACGGGTGGCAGAAAAGGTGATTTATTCATTTTCTTTGGGAGAGGAAATCCGGTGTTAATAAGAAAGAGAATTTACGAGATGATTGAGGTTGCGAGGAATTTAGCAGCAAAGCTGCATTGGGCGGCGTAGACAAGCAGGAGGCAGGCATCTGCCTCCTGTTTAATTTATTTAGGGCTTTAGAAGAACATCAATACCATTAGCCTATATTTGCAACTGATCTGTCCCTTCTCCATTTTTCTTCTACCAGTTTCAGAAAATTTTTATTTTTTTCAATTTCTTTCTTCAATTATTCTTTTGTGATGTCATTATCTACAGATAAATCTTGCAATTCCAAAGGTTCAGAATCAAAAATTATATCATTCATAATACCATTTTTCATAATATCATTCCCCACCTTTAACTATAAAATAATCCCACTTCACTACAGCGAGTCAGAAACGACAAACCCGCAAGTCTTAGTATAACATGAATCTGTCGGGAAAGAAAAGAATGTGTGGTTCATTCTTCTTTGTTTTCTACAATGCCTCCAGTTCTCTGCTCCAGAGCGCAAATGAGGCATCACTTGGCATACGCAGGTCTCCTCGTGGGGATAGTGCCACGCTTCCGACTTTTGGACCATCCGGCAGGCAGGAACGCTTGAACTGCTGGGAGAAGAAACGCCTGTAAAAGGTCTTCAGCCATTTTTTAATGGTTTCTGTGTCGTATTCCCCTGCAAAGGTATGACATGCCAGACGGTAGATTTTTGACGGCGAATAGCCAAAGCGCATGAGGAAGTAAAGATAAAAATCATGCAGCTCATATGGTCCCACAATATCCTCCGTTTTCTGGGAAATCTCTCCTTCTGTTGGTGGCAGAAGCTCCGGGCTTACCGGAGTGTCCAGAACATCCATGAGGATGTCGTGCAGTTTTTGTTCCTTGGTGGTGTCTGCAAAATAGCGCACCAGATGGCGCACCAGTGTTTTAGGTACAGAGGCATTCACGCCGTACATGGACATGTGGTCGCCATTATACGTTGCCCAGCCAAGGGCAAGCTCTGATAAATCGCCAGTGCCCACCACAAGCCCATTTCTCTGGTTTGCAAGATTCATCAGTATAAGGGTGCGCTCCCTTGCCTGTGAATTTTCGTATGTGACATCATGGTTTTCCTCCTCCTGCCCGATATCCCGGAAATGGAGCCTTACTGCTTCGTGAATTGGTATTTCTTTTAAAGTGGCCCCTAAAATTTTGGTCAGCTCGCAGGCATTTTTATAAGTCCGGTCTGTGGTGCCAAAGCATGGCATGGTGACAGAGAGGATTCCCTTCCGGTCAAGTCCTAAAAGGTCAAATGCTTTTACGGTAACTAATAGGGCAAGCGTGGAATCAAGCCCGCCGGAAATTCCGACAACAGCGTTTTTGGCACCTGTATGTGCCAGTCTTTTCTTTAGCCCCATTGCCTGGATATTTAAGATTTCATTACAGCGTTTGTCCCTGTCTGCCATGTTTTGTGGAACGAACGGGGTTTTCGGATAGGTTCTGGAGAGCTTTGTTTCGGATAAATTTTCAAATGAAAATGGCAGAAAACAGTAATCGCAGTCATCTTTTTGATTATGCTGATTTATTTTTGGCTGGAACGTATTGATGCGCTTTCGTTCACTGACCAGTTTTCCAAGGTCAATTTCACTGATAATGGCAGTGTTTTTAAAACGTGCGGATTCGCTTAACAGGCTTCCGTTTTCTGCAATCAGATTGTGTCCGGCAAATACAAGGTCTGTGGTGGATTCTCCTTCTCCGGCATCTGCATAAATATAGGCACTGAGAAGCCTTGCGGACTGGTTTTTGATGAGCTCCCTGCGGTAGATATCCTTTCCGGTGGTTTCATCGCTGGCAGAAAGGTTGGCAATGACAGTGGCACCATGCAGGGCGTGTTCCGAAGATGGAGGAATCGGGCTCCATAAATCTTCACAAATTTCGACACCCAGGATAAACTCCGGCATGTTTTTCGCCTGAAATAAAAGCTTTGTGCCAAACCATGTATCGCAGTAATTATCCTTTTCAAAACCGGGTTCCGGTACGGAAGCAAGCTCCGGGATGGTAATGATTTCCGGAGCCGCCGGCGGTGCAGTAAAGTGCCTTGCTTCGTAAAATTCAGAATAATTCGGAATAAATGTTTTTGGTACAAGCCCAAGCAGCCTGTCCTCAAATAAAACAGCCGCCACGTTATAAGTGGCACCTCTGAAATAAAACGGAAGACCAACCACTACGACCATATCTTTTTTTTTGGTCGCTTTTTTGATTTTATCTAACCCAAGAAGAGCTTCCTTTAACAAAAGGTCCTGCAGAAAAAGGTCTCCGCAGGTATAACCCGTAATGCAGAGTTCCGGGAATACGGCAAGACGTACCCCTTTTTCATGTGCCTTTTCAATTTCTTTTATGATTTCCGATGTATTGTAATCAATGTCTGCCACTTTAAGATTTGGAGTAATGGCAGCTGCCTTTAAAAATCCGTCTTTCATATGATTTCCTTTCTTTATGTTTTTATTTGGCCAGGGTCTGCAATGCCTCAATCAAATGGCTTGCAAAGTAATGGTCGACTCCTTATGGTCAGCTGACTATTTTCCGTTTTCGGATTACAATGCCTGTAATCAGTGCTGCAAGGATTACTAAAACGCATCCCACTACAGCCACAATGGAAATGCCGCCGCGTTCATTTTCCTTTGCAGGATTGTCCGGGGAATCGGAACCAATGATTTTTCTCAGTTTAAAGTTGTTTTTTGGTTTTGGCATGGCGTTCTCGTTGTCATAATTAAAACCGGAAATGTTGAAGGTAACTGTGATACATTCATCTTTTCCACCGCGCAGCACCTCCCATCCGTCCGGCGAAGTTTCCGGATGGCCAAGCCTTGACAGCCTGCCCTTTAAGCCATACTGCTGATGGCTCAAAAGAAGAACGGTCATGCCGCCCGAAAGATAACTTTCATCATCTTCCAAAAAAGCTTCCTCAAAAGTAACAAGAGTCCTTTTATTGATGGTTACATGGATATCTGATATTGTGACCTCAGAATTTAAGGGAATATCTGTGGTAAGCTGGAGCAGGGAAAGCGTGTTTTCTTTTTGGAAATCAGCATGTTCCAGAGTGACGGAATAAGTACCGTTCCCCTTTATTTCTGCATCTGTAAATTCACCGGGAACCACAATCCGTTCTGTGGTTTGTTTTTGGGTGTCATCTGAATTTTTGGATTTTTTGCCTGATTTTTTCCGTTTTTTATTTTTATGTTTTTTTTCCAGGGTACAGGTAAGTTTGTTCCAGTTTTCTTCTCCGTAAGGACAGTAAACACCACCGGGATTTTCAGAAAAATATCCGAAACGCTCCATATGGATTCTGGGAGAGGTCTGCAGTCCTAAAGCAGCGTGGTAGGTACCGTCAGGATTAAAACCGGTATCTGGTATATTTTCAGAGGAGTTGTCTTCCGAAGCAGTATTTTCTGAAGATGATTCTTCAAAAGGGTTGTCAGGTGCTGCCTGTGCAATACAGGAAAATGACATTAAAAATGCGAAAACAAAAAGGCAGGCTGCAGAAATTGCAGGTCTTCTTTTTGAAGAAAATCCAACCATATATTTTCCTCCTATCATTTTTTATGAGCCGTCCGGTTCCTCTGGCATATTCTTTTCTTTGATTATAGATTGTTTAAAATAAAAAGTAAATAATAACTTTGTGTCTTGTATATATTATGCATGAGGGTGTTGTGTTTCCCTGACGTGTAGAATCCATATAGATTTTCACTTGAAAACAAGTTTTCTGTGAAAAATCTATATGGATTCATGCAAATGCGGAACAGTTACGGATTGTTACCATAAACCATCATGTTAGATGAAAAAAATATTGTGTTACAAAGGGATTTTTAGTATAATTTTAAGGGTTCTTATCATGCGTGATTGATTTTTAATGATTAGAAATAGAGAAAGAAATAGCGTTCAGAAGCAGCTTTTAAGATAAAA
Organism: uncultured Lachnospiraceae bacterium; assembly: GCA_902795775.1. Lineage (GTDB taxonomy): Bacteria > Bacillota > Clostridia > Lachnospirales > Lachnospiraceae > Butyribacter. The sequence goes on from CADBMP010000071.1 coordinate 16,522, forward strand.
TCAAAAAGTGTTTTTTGGGGATTTTGTAAAATATCAGGAGGAGCATTGTGGATTATTTATATCGGTTTTTTTTTATGGTATTTTCTTTAGATATTTTGATGATAGTACTTCTTCCGGTCGTGCTGATTTTTCGGTTTCTGGTGAGAAACTGTGAAAGAAAATATATGATGTGGCAGTGGAAATTTCTTTTTTTAAGAAGTATTTGTCCTTTTTTTATGTCAAGTATGTTATCTTTTCTGCCGGTCTGGAATAGAAGATTTTATGTATTTCTTGGAAATCTTGGCTTTACCATGCGGGAACAGAAAGGCGTGCTCTTTGGTGTGCGTGATGTATTTACAAGAAGAATCTTTGTTACACAGGGATTTCAGATATGCAGCGTATTGTGGCTGTGTGGTGCACTTTTATTTTTGCTGTACCAGCTATATAATAAATTTCGTCTCACCATCTCCTTTGCCACTGCAAAAGAACTTGGAGAAGATATTTATGAAGTTTCCGCCATCCATCTGCCAGTGCAGACAGGAATCTTTCATAAAAGCTGGTTTTTACCACCTGATTTTCATGCTTCAGAGCTGAAGTGGCTCATGAAGCACATGGAAAAGCGTGGGGCAGAGCCTTTAAAAAGGGTAATCCTGATGTGCATCTGTGCGGTGCATTGGTTCAATCCTGTTATGTGGCTTTACTATTACCTTTGGAGCGGGGACAATGAAATCAATGCGGACGAGCATGCTGTTTATCATGGAAATATGATGAAGCGCAGAGAGTATGCGCAGAGCATCATGAATTTCCGGCGCAGGATTTATACACATAAAAATGCAGCGGGAATTTACGAGGAAGACCGGATTTCAGATAATTTTGGAATATATGTGGTATTTGAGCGGGATACGGAAAAGCGTGCAAGAAGAATGATGTACCAGAAATGGGATGGTGCCGGAAGACGTTTTTTTGCAAGGATACTGGTGCTTGGAGTCCTGATGTGTTATTTTCTTCTGGCTCCGCTCAACAGGGCATGGGCCGGAGGAACGTGGAGGTCTGCACAGGAAACAGAGCCTGTGGCGGAAAAAACAGCAGATTCCATTGTTGTGAAGAAACGTCAGGTAATTGCAAATGCAGATGCCCTTTCACCGGAGGGACTTAGCCGTATTTTGCAGTTAGAATTAAAGAGCGGCGGAAGCAAAAGTGAAGACGGTTATGATGGTGATTTTACCCTGGTCATGTACGACCAGCTTCAGAATAAGCTTTCCTATCTGGATATGAATACCATCTTCAGCCATACCATCAAATCTTCTTATCATTTTTCTAATGACCTGATTTTATATGTGGCAGATTACAATGGAGATGGAAAGCAGGAGGTCACTCTTGGACAGAAGGTCGTGATGACCCAGAAGGAGTTTTCTGATTTTATTGGAGATAAAGAAAAAGCGGCTGGTGATTATGTAGTGTATCAGTATTCTGTTATCAGCCTGGATACAAACCAGATGGTTCTTGTGGGACAGGAAATTTATACAGTAACGCTTAAAAATGATACGAATCTGCTTCCACCCACAGAATCTGTCTCCTTTGATAAAGTGGAGGGTGTGAACGGACTTTTTTCAGTACCATTTGCGGGCGGCAGGAAATATTATGAATGGACTGCCGCAGAAGAAAGCTATCAGGAAAGGGATTATACCGAAGAAGAAATTGAGGAAAAGAAGAACGGGGCAAATCCGGCGGAAATTGGGAAAACAGGTGAGCATACCCTGGAGGATTCGGCAGGGGATACGGCAATTCTGGTGTCCACAGAAACAGATAATACATCCAGCGAGGCAGTCCGGTCTGTTATTTTATATCCCAGAAAGAGTCAGAAACGGTTTGAGGATGTGAAAGGGTATTATTGTGATGTATTCTGGGCACCGGAGATTGGCGCAGATGCTGAAAAGCAGTATGCAGTCCTTTTGTATAATGGAGTGCGTTCACGTACCTTTGTGATTTATGATGTTAAGGAGCGGTCCGTTTATTACCGGCAGGAGGACGGGGCCACAGAGCTTGGAAAAATCTTTAAGCAATACGGTGAAGAAGGCATCACATTTACCGAAGGCGGCGTTGTCCTGTATAATCTTTCCGAAAAGACCAATGATACATTAAAGATTGATTTTTATGCTATAGCAGATGGAAAGATTACGGTCAAAGGAAATTATGAATACAGTGTGACAAATAAGATGGCGGCAAATTTAAGCTTTTCACAGTCTGTTGATGAGAAGGCGGAAACAGAAGCATCGCCAACACCGGAGATTGGGGAATTCATTACGCCGTCGCCTTCCAGTGAGGCTCCTGCGGAAAATAACACAGGAGGAACCCGGACAGACGGGACATCTGCCGGGAACAATGCAGAAGGAGCCCGCACAGGCGGGACTTCTGCAAATGTAAATAATGGTGGAAGGAAGAACAACGGTACAGGGACAAAATCTTCAAAAAAGAAGACGAATACGAAGAAAAAGAAAACAGGAAATGGTACATAATGATTACCGGTAAAAAATTTTATTATCGGGAGAAAATTTAAGAAGAAAGGTCAGAAAAGAACATGAAGAAAAAAGGAATGATTTTTTTAGCGGCAGCAGTTGTAATTTTTGTAATACTAATGATTTTTACCATGAATACACAGGGAACGGTGGATCCGGAAAAATATCAGCCAAAGGTATATTCATCGTTAGCATCCTTGCTGCCTCCTGTGTTCGCCATTGTGCTTGCGCTCATTACAAAGGAAGTATATTCTTCTTTATTTCTGGGAATTGTGACAGGCGCACTGCTTTATGCGAACGGAAACTTAGAGCTGATGTTAAATACCATGCTGTTCCACGA
>CADBMP010000072.1 GCA_902795775.1 uncultured Lachnospiraceae bacterium
GAGCGCAGAAATCAAAAGCGAGCCAACCAGATTCATTGCAAGTACTATGATAACTGCTATAATAATTGCTATGAGCAGATTATAAAAATCCACCTTTGTTCCTGCAGAACGGGCAAAATCTTCATCAAACGTCACATCAAAAATTTTATGGTACAAAAAAACAAACAAAAAAACCACAATAACTGAAAGAATGGCACAAAGCACCACTTCGCCGCCGGTCAGTGTCAGAATGGAAGTGGAACCAAACAACGTACTGCATACATCTCCCGAAACATTAGACGAAGCAGAAAAAAGATTCATCAGAAGATAACCAAATGCAAGTGCTCCCACAGAAATCATTGCGACCATGGCATCTCCCTTAATCTTTGCATTCTGCCCGGTGCGCAGAAGCAGAACGGCACAAATCACCGTCACCGGCAGGATAATGACCATCTTCTGTGTCAGATTCAGAACCGCCGCAATAGCCATTGCCCCAAAAGCCACATGGGAAAGCCCGTCACCAATAAACGAAAAACGTTTCAGCACCAGGGTCACGCCAAGGAGCGAGGAACACAGCGCAATCAGCACCCCCACAATCACCGCATACCGTACAAAGGGATATGCGAAATACGAAACCAATGTATCTATCATTTTCACACTCATCCTCCTGCTGACCAAATATATTTATCAACGAAACCTGTCAAACCGTTTCTTCCATGATATCTTCCCCGGAAAGAAACTTCTTTGCAGCATCGCTCTTTAAATAATCCTTCTTTTTTCTAAAAAAAAATCTTATGGCTGATATGCAGAATATGGCTCGCATATTTCATGGCAGCATCCATATCATGTGAAATCATAATGATGGTAATCCCTTCTTTGTTCAATTCCTGAATCAGCTGATACATTTCCAAAGTCACCTTCGGGTCCAGCCCTGCCACCGGTTCATCCAGAAGAAGGACTTTTCTGGTAGCGCACAGTGCCCTTGCTAAAAGCACCCTCTGTTTCTGCCCGCCCGAAAGCTCCCGGTAACATTTTTTGGAAAAAGAAGAAATCTGCATCCGTTCCATATTTAATTTTGCAAGTTCTTTTTCCTCTGCCGAATAGAACGGTCTTAATCCTTTTCTTGCCTGACAGCCGGAAAGTACAATTTCCCGGACAGATGCCGGAAAATCCTTCTGGACGTCTGACTGCTGCGGCAGATAACCAATCTCGTTCCACTTCAGGTCATCCCCTAAAAGAATCTCGCCGGAAAGCTGTTTCCTTAGACCCAGAAGTGTTTTCATAAGCGTTGACTTTCCGGCGCCATTTTCTCCAATGATGCATAAGTAATCCCCGGAGTGAACCTCAAAATTCAAATTTTCTATTATAGCCTGATTATCATACCCAAGCGTCAGGTCCTTACAAATAATCTGTGCCATAAAAATCCCCCATATTTTTTTCACACTATCCTGCATATTCCTTTTCAAACTGAAAATCATTTTCAATTTTATCACAGATTTTTTCAATTTGCAAACAGCAGCTTTGCATTCCCGCTTTCACGCATCTCAATCAAAGGACTTCCTTTTTTCTCAATATAATCCTTTGTAATGGTCACACGCCCAATCAGGTCATCTTTTGGAATTTCATACATAATATCAAGCATAAACTCCTCTATGATCGCACGAAGTGCCCTTGCGCCTGTCTTCTTTTCCACTGCCCGTTTCGCAATGGCGCCAAGTGCCTCATCATCGAACAAAAGCTCCACCTCATCCATGCGCAAAAGCTTCTGGTACTGTTTGATGATGGCATTTTTCGGTTCCTTTAACACGCGTACCAGCATCTCCTCTGTCATGGACTCCAGTGCGAACACAATCGGCAGACGTCCTAAGAACTCCGGAATCATGCCAAATTCCCGCAAATCCTCCGTAGTCACTTTCTGCAAAATATTTTTTTCCCGGTCGAACTCATCGGAAAGCGTAGAATTAAAGCCCATCCCCGCCTGTTTTGTCAGACGTTTCTTTATCACCTTTTCAAGCTCCGGAAATGCACCTCCGCAGATAAAAAGTATATTTTTCGTATTCACCGTAGCCATTGGAACCATTGCATTTTTATTAGATGCGCCCACCGGCACCTCAACTTCGCTGCCCTCCAAAAGTTTCAGCATCCCCTGCTGGACCGCTTCCCCATTGACATCTCTGTTGTTCGTGCTCCTCTTTTTTGCAATCTTGTCAATCTCGTCAATAAATACAATCCCATGCTCTGCCAGGTCAATATCGTTATCCGCTGCCGCAAGAAGCTTTGAAATCACGCTTTCCA
>CADBMP010000073.1 GCA_902795775.1 uncultured Lachnospiraceae bacterium
ACCAAAAGAAAAAAACCTAAAAAATATGTCATTTCATTTCACCCTCCTTTCTAAATTTTCTAATATGTATTGTTACTTTTCACAATAACTGCAGATTCAAATTTTTCATTCATCTTTGTATATGTTATTTTTACTTATAATAAATAAAATTTTTATAAAGAGAAAAATACAGTAAAACAAGTTTCTGTTTCATTTGATTTCAAATCGATGGTTCCTCCATTTTTTTTCAAAATTTCTGTCACAATACTAAGACCCATTCCATGCCCTTCTTCCTTTTTGCTGGAATAACCTTTCTGAAAAATTTTCTTTTGCATGTTCTCAGGAATTTCCGGACCATTATTTTCCACAGAAAAATAATATCCCTCCCTGTCTTCCATAATATCAATCCTGATTCTTTTTTCTCCCTTTTCCACATCTTCCAGTGCTTTCAAAGCGTTATCAATCAAATTAGAAAGCACCTTGCAAAGTTCCCAGTCCTCCACATTAAGATTTTTCAGTGCTGATTTTACTTCAATTACAAGTTCCACCCCATTTTTTTCTGCTTCTGCCATCTTTGCGGCAAACAAGGCATTTATGGCTGCTTTTGAAGTTTTTATGGCTTTTCCTGTTTTCAAAAGCTCTTTATATACTTTTTTTAGATATGATGTCATCTCATCATATTCTCCTAATTCCATCAGCCCATAGACCACCTGCAAATGATTCAGGTAATCATGCCGGTCCATTCTCAGCTTTTCATTTAACCGGTTCAAATCCTCAAAGCTTTCCCTTAATGTTTCAAACTGTTTTTTCATTCTGGTAAAACTTTTTTTAATCACAAGGATGCAAACTGCTAATACCGTAACCGAAACTGCACATAAGATCAGATAAAATCTTGCATCTGTCACTTTTATCCCCCCTGTTGCTGCCACGACTTTTTTCTCTTTTTACTAAGCATATCAGATTTTTTTTCTTTCACAAGTGCTTTTTTCTGAATGATACATTTCCAGCCCTGAAATGTCAAAAAATGCAGCTTACACATTTGTATAAGCTGCAGCATGAAAAAATTATCCTGTTTTTAATATATGCAAAGCACGTCAAAAAAATATTTTTCCACAAGTGCTTTACATCCATCATACGTACATATTATTTTTTTCACAGTCAATGACCACAATAACCGGCAGATTTTCCACTTCCAGACGTCTGATAGCCTCCGTTCCCAAATCCTCATAAGCAATTACTTCTGCCTTCTTAATACATTTTGACAATAGAGCACCTGCTCCCCCAATTGCCGCAAAATATACCGCATGATATTCGTGCATGGCATCAATGACCTCTGCCGAACGTTTTCCTTTTCCAATCATTCCCTTTAGCCCGTTTTTTAAAAGAAGCGGGGTGTATTTATCCATGCGGCTGCTGGTCGTTGGACCTGCAGAACCAATGACCATCCCCTCCCTTGCCGGAGAAGGACCTAAATAATAAATAATATTATCTTTTAATTCCAAAGGAATTTCCTTACCTTCTAACATTGCCTCATATAATCTTTTATGTGCAGCATCCCTTGCCGTATAAACCGTTCCGGACAGATAGACATAATCCCCTGCCTTTAGATCCTTTACTTTTTCCCCGGTCAGTGGTGTTGAAATATATTTATCCAAAGCGTTTTCCTCCCTATCACAATAAATTCAAAGTAATGCAGATCTGTAAAATGCTTACAATATCCTCTTTACATGCCGGTTCACATGACAACAGATGTTTACAGCCACAGGAAGTCCCGCAATATGTGTCGGATATACTTCCACATTCACCCCCAGTGCTGTAGTATTGCCGCCTAAGCCTGCAGGACCGATATTTAATTTATTGATTTTTTCAAGCATTTCTTCCTCTAATTCCCGAACGTAAGGTATTTCATTATGCGAATTTAATTCCCTTGCCAATGCCTTTTTCGCTAACAATGCACATTTCTCAAAGGTTCCGCCAATTCCTACACCGACCACAACAGGCGGGCAAGCATTTGGTCCTGCCAGTCTGACCGTTTCTAAAATTACTTCTTTTACCCCTTCGATTCCGTCCGCAGGCTTTAACATGACAATCCGGCTCATGTTTTCGCTTCCAAACCCCTTTGGTGCCACAGTAAGCTCTATCTGATCTCCTGATACAATCTGATAATGAATCACACCGGGCGTATTATCCTTTGTATTTACCCGGTCGATTGGATCCCTGACAATGGATTTTCTCAAATACCCTTCGGTATATCCCTGACGGATTCCTTCATTGATGGCATCTTCCAGACTTCCCCCTTCAATATGCACCTCCTGTCCGATTTTAACAAAAACAACAGCCATTCCGGTGTCCTGACAGATTGGGATACTTTCTTCATCTGCAATCTTTAGATTTTCCTTTAACTGTCCTAAAATCTGTTTTCCAAGAGGATTTTTTTCATTTTCTGCTGCCTCAAAAAGCCTGTCCTTCACATCCCCCGAAAGTCTTAAATTTGCTTCTATGCACATTTCCTTAATGTTCTTTGTGATTTCTTCTACAGAAATATTTTTCAAACCCTTCCACCGACCTTTCTCACTTTTTCTATCAATAGTATAACACGCCTGCTCCCCATGTGCAATCAGCACTTTCATTTGACTTGTTAATCTGTAACTGTATTCCGTTACACTTCACAC
>CADBMP010000074.1 GCA_902795775.1 uncultured Lachnospiraceae bacterium
ACGCAACACGCGCCTGGCACGCAAAGTGGAGCAAGCCCCTCATGAGTGAGGGGTTGGGGAGTTGAAGTGGGCTTGCCCACTTTGTTCAAAAAATATTTTCTCTGTCTGTTTTTTCATGTTTGGATTGGAAAAAAGCAGGAAATTTAAAACCGGAAATCACGTTTTCCATTCTTTAATTCTCCGAGGTATTCCAGGGCTTTTTTCCGTACATTCTCATTTGTCACTTTTAAGATTTCTTTGGAAATCAGCTCCTCACCGATACGTTTTGTGTCTTCCGAAGCATAGTCCTCCAAATACTCCTTCAAGGTCATCAGTGCATTCGGGTGGCAGCAGTTGACGATCTGACCGGATTTTAAAAGGCTCATGAAACGGTCGCCGGTCCTGCCGGCGCGGTAGCAGGCAGTGCAGAAGCTTGGCACATAACCTAAGCGCATCAGCCAGTTTACAACTTCATCCAGGGACCTTGTATCGCTGACATCAAACTGGGCAGAGCTGTCATCCCGCTCCGGCTCGGTATATCCGCCCACGCTTGTCCTGGAACCGCCGCTGATTTGTGAAATCCCAAGTTTTAAGACTGCCTCCCTGGTGCGTTTGGACTCCCTTGTGGAAATGATCATGCCCGTATAAGGAACGGCAATGCGGATGATGGCCACAATTTTTTCAAAAATCTCATCCGGGACAGCATTGGAAAAATTGGCAGTATCAATGTCGTCCGCAGGACAGATTCTTGGAACACTGATGGTATGCGGTCCGACGCCCTGTGCTGCCTCTAAGTGTTCAGCATGCATAATGATGCCCACGAGCTCGTACAGGTATCCCTCTAAGCCGAAAAGCACGCCGAGGCCCACATCATCAATCCCGCCCTGCATGGCGCGGTCCATGGCTTCGGTATGATAGGCGTAATCATGCTTTGGACCCGTCGGATGGAGTTTTTCGTAAGATTCTTTGTTGTAGGTTTCCTGGAACAGGATATAAGTGCCGATTCCGGCATCCTTTAACTTCCGGTAATTTTCTACTGTGGTAGCAGCAATGTTCACATTGACGCGGCGGATATCCCCGTTTTTATGCTTGATGCTGTATATGGTTTCAATGCTTTCCAAAATATATTCAATCGGATTATTTACCGGGTCCTCCCCGGCTTCGATTGCCAGCCTTTTATGCCCCATATCCTGCAGGGCGATTACTTCATCCTTTATCTGCTCCTGTGTCAGCTTAATGCGCGGCATGGTCTTATTTGTGGCATGGTACGGACAATATGTACAGCCGTTCACGCAATAATTGGAAAGATATAAAGGGGCAAACATGACGATTCTGGTTCCGTAAAATTTTTCTTTGATTTCTACGGCGGTTTTTTTGATTTCTTCATTGATTTCAGGAAGCTCACATTCCATTAAAACAGCAGCTTCTCTGTGGGAAATGCCTTTTGCAAGCTTTGCTTTTTCCAGAATTTCATTTAGAATGGTTTTATTATTTTTATTTTGTTTTGCATATGCAATCGAATTTAAGATTTCTTCATGGCTGATAAATTCTTCTGCCTTTAATGATTTTGGATCATACATAAATGCGTCCTCCTTTTTTTCTTCATTATAATGACAAAATATATGTTTGTCAAACTTGCGAAAATATGGGGATTGTGCTATGATATGGTAATATTGTTATGAATTATTATGAATGATAAGTTACTGTTCACAGATGTCACGTCCCGCCTTCCTTCTGCGCCCTGCGCAGAATCTGCCTTTGCCGCAAAACCTGCGTCAGACGGTGCAAAATCAGCACTTTATGCAGCTCGGATGTGCAGTGGATAGTAACACTTTTAAGGCAAATATCTCTAATATAGACTGGACCGGTATCTGCAGATTATATTTGTACGCATTGCTTACGGTCCGCTGGCATTGCACAATGGAGGCAGTGCAGAAATGAGGGAAAATATGAGTATGGATGATATGAAAAAAACAGATGTAGTAATCGTGGGCATGGGAGCGGCAGGCTTGTTTTGTGCGCTCCATTTTCCGGAGAATATCCATGTGCTCCTGCTTTGTAAAACCAGTATGGATGAAAGTGATTCTTTTTTGGCACAGGGCGGGATCTGTATGCTGCGTGGAGAGGAGGATTACGAAAGCTATTTTGAAGACACCATGCGTGCCGGTCATTATGAAAATAATAAAGAGTCTGTGGATATCATGATCCGGTCTTCCGGGGATATCATAAATGAGTTAATCGAATATGGTGTTGATTTTGAAAAGGATGGAGAGAACCTGTGTTTTACCAGGGAAGGAGGGCACAGTAAGCCCCGGATCTTATTTCATGAGGACTGCACCGGAAAAGAGATTACGGGTACGCTTTTAGAAAATGTAAAGAACAGAAAAAATATTTCCATTTTAGACCATACCATGATGTTGGACCTGCGGACTGCAGAAGACGGAAGCTGCCAGGGAATCGTGGCAAGGAAGGAAGATGGGGAGATTTTTGAAATACAGGCAAAATGTACTGTGCTTGCCTGTGGTGGTCTTGGCGGTATTTATGAACATTCCACAAATTTCAGGCACATTACCGGGGATGCGCTCGCAATCGCAAAAAAACATGGTGTGGAGTTAGAGCATGTGGATTATATACAGATTCATCCGACCACGTTATATTCCAGAAAATCGGGCAGGAGATTTTTGATTTCCGAATCTGTCCGGGGAGAGGGTGCCATTCTCTTAGATAAAAATAAGCAGCGTTTTTGTGATGAATTACAGCCAAGGGATGTGGTCACTGCTGCCATAAGGAAACAGATGAAAAAAGACCGTATGCCTTATGTGTGGCTTTCCATGGAGAATATTCCGGAGGAAGAAATCCGCTCGCATTTTCCAAATATTTTAGAACAGTGCCTTTTGGAAGGGTATGACCCGACAAAAGAATGTATACCGGTGGTTCCGGCGCAGCATTATTTCATGGGTGGAATCAAGGTGGACATGTCCAGCAGGACCTCCATGGACAGGCTGTATGCGGTGGGGGAGACTTCCTGCAACGGTGTACATGGAAAGAACAGGCTTGCCAGCAATTCCCTGTTAGAATCCATGGTATTTGCAAAGCGGGCGGCAGAGGAGATTACGCAGATGCTGCCGGAAATGGTGGAAAAAGAGGCATTGCCGGTTCATAAGGAAAAATACAGGGATCTCCAGAGACTGGAACTGGAATATCAGAGGATTATTCTGGAGGAGATAGAAAAAGCACAGGGGTAGAAGTTGTTAAAATGGCAGGATGGTAAATCAAAATATTCATGGAATGATCAGGTATATGGAAAAATTTTTGGGGCTGAAAAATATCAGAAAAAAGGAGGCAGGAAATGAATAATCCAATTACAATGAAATTAAATGTGGACAAATTATTGATGCAGGCATTGCAGGAGGATATTACAAGTGAGGATATCTCCACAAATGCAGTGATGCCGGAATACCAGAAGGGGCAGGTGGAGCTGATCTGCAAGCAGGACGGAATTGTGGCAGGCCTCTTTGTGTTTCAGAGGGTCTTTGAGCTGTTAGATGATACGGTTTCTTTTGAAATGAAGGTAAAGGACGGAGAGGCAGTCAAAAAAGGACAGTTGATGGCGGTCGTGACCGGGGATATCAGGGCACTGCTTTCCGGTGAGCGGACGGCACTGAATTATTTACAGCGCATGAGCGGGATTGCTACTTATACGAACAGCATTGTGAAGCTGCTGGAGGGAAGTAAGACAACGCTTTTGGACACAAGGAAGACAACGCCCAATATGCGTATTTTTGAAAAATATGCTGTAAAAGCTGGCGGCGGTACGAACCACAGGTACAATCTGTCGGATGCCGTTATGCTGAAAGACAACCATATCGGGGCAGCTGGCGGGATTACGCAGGCAGTGAAGATGGCAAGGGCGTATTGTTCCTTTGTGAATAAGGTGGAGGTCGAAGTGGAAAATCTGGACATGGTGAAGGAAGCGGTCGAAGCTGGAGCGGATATCATCATGTTGGACAATATGTCGCATGATGAGATGAAAGAAGCCATCCGCCTGATTGATGGAAGGGCACTGACCGAGTGTTCCGGAAATGTGACAAAGGAGACGATTCCTGAGATTCTGGATTTAGGGGTGGATTTTGTTTCGAGCGGGGCATTGACACATTCTGCGCCGATTCTGGATATTTCTTTGAAGAATCTTCACAGTATTTCACACGTCAGTGAACACTGAGCTGTACGCTGACGTACTAGTATTGAGGTTTTTAATTAACTGGACTTATGATATCTGCCTAAAATCTTGCATATATGGATTTTTGGCAGATATCATTTAGT
>CADBMP010000075.1 GCA_902795775.1 uncultured Lachnospiraceae bacterium
ACCCTTGCTCTTGGCTATACACTTCCCACTACTAGGGCGTGTTACGGACTTTCACCGATTAGATTGCGCCCATACTGGGCGCACTATGAAAGCAGGGGTGATACAAGCTTTTTGTATCACCCCATTCCATTTTTTCTATATTTTACTGAAAATAACTTACTCCGGATTCAAAAATATGCTGGTTCTGCTCTCCGTAGATGTTCAATGCCACACCTTCACCGATACGCTCTGAATGTGCCATCTTTCCAAGCACCCTTCCGTCCGGACTTAAAATTCCTTCAATGGCAGCATAAGAGCCGTTCGGGTTAAATGCTTCATCCATGGTCGGATTTCCACTTAAATCCACATAACGTGTCGCCACCTGTCCATTCTTAAAGAGCTCGTCAATCACCTCTTTTCCTGCCACAAAACGTCCCTCACCATGGGAAGCAGGAACTGCATATATACCGCCCACCTTTGCTTTCTGGAGCCAAGGCGATTTATTTGTGCATACCTTTGTATAAACAGACTTTGAAATATGCCTGCCAATGCTGTTCGTGGTCAGGGTCGGAGAATCCGCAGACTGCGGCCTTATTTCCCCATATGGTACAAGCCCGAGCTTGATCAATGCCTGAAAACCATTGCAGATTCCAAGAGCCAGTCCGTCCCTCTCATTTAACAACTCATGTACCGCCTCCGTAAGCTTTGGATTACGGAACACAGAAGCAATGAATTTTGCTGAACCATCCGGTTCATCACCGGCACTAAAGCCGCCGGAAATCATCAGAATCTGCGCACTCTGAATGGCTTTATAAAACGCATCCACAGATTCCACAATCTGCTGTTCCGTCATATTTTTAAATACAACGGTTTCAATTTCAGCACCTGCAAGCGCAAAGGCCTTTGCCGTATCGTATTCGCAGTTCGTTCCCGGAAAGACCGGCACGAACACCTTTGGCTTTGCCACCTTGTTCTTTGCCGCATATACCTGTTTTACCGAAGACAGACGATCCTCTAATTTTACCTGCTCCACACCGGAATCTGTTGGGAAGACAGATTCCAGCCGGCTCTCCCAGCTTTCTAACGCTTCTTTCATTGGAATTACTATTTTTCCATATACAAATTGTGCTTTTTTCGTTACAACGCCCACCCTGGTATATGGAAGGTTCACGGTTTTTAAATCCTCCTCGGAAATTTCCACAAGAATGGAACCATAATCCTTTGCAAACAGTTTTTCTGCAGGCAGATTTTTCTCAATTTTCACGCCAAGCTCATTTCCAAATGCCATTTTGCTGACGGCCTCACAGATTCCTCCAAATCCAATGGCATAAGCAGAAAGAATCTTCTTTTCCTGTATCATTTTTGTAATTTCTGTATAAACATGATCCAGATACGCGTAATCCGGCAGGTCAAAATCATCTTTTAAAATATCGAACTTGATCAGTACATTATTTTCTTTTTTGAGCTCCGGTGTCACTACATCCTGGAGCTTTCCAATATCTACAGCAAAGGAACAGAGCGTCGGCGGCACATCAATCTCATCAAATGTACCGGACATACTGTCTTTTCCTCCAATGGATGGAAGTCCAAGCTTCATCTGGGCATCAAATGCACCCAAAAGTGCAGCCATCGGCTCTCCCCAGCGTTTTGGATCCTCTCCCAGTCTTCTGAAATACTCCTGGAAGGTAAAACGGATATGATGATAATCCCCGCCCGCAGCCACAATTTTTGCCACAGAAGAAATCACAGCATAAACTGCCCCATGATACGGGCTCCAGCTGGTCAGGAACGGATCCATGCCATAACTCATCATGGTGACGGTGTCACTTTCTCCCTCTAAGACCGGAAGCTTTGCTACCATGGTCTGAATTTCTGTAAGCTGACGTTTTCCACCATAAGGCATAACAACAGTTGCCGCCCCAATGGAACTGTCGAACATTTCCACCAGCCCTTTTTGTGAGCAGACATTTAAATCAGACAGCGTATCCAACCACGCTTTTTTTACATCCGAAACATCCTTTTTCTCTTCAAAATAATTCTTTTCCTTCTCCGGCATGGTAACGGTTACGGAAGTCTCCTGATGTGCCCCGTTTGTGTCAAGAAACGCCCTTGAAATATCCACAATGACCTTATCACGCCACTTTAACACGAGCCTTGGCTCTTTTGTCACCTCTGCAACGACGACTGCCTCTAAGTTTTCTTCCTCTGCGAACTTTAACATCTGTTCTACATCTTTTTTTGCGACAACGACTGCCATACGCTCCTGTGATTCGGAAATCGCAAGCTCTGTCCCGTCCAGTCCGGCATATTTTTTTGGAACCTTATCCAGATTGACCACTAATCCGTCTGCCAGCTCCCCGATTGCCACAGAAACACCGCCTGCACCAAAATCATTACACTTTTTGATAATCCGGCTGACCTCTTCCCTGCGGAATAAACGCTGGATTTTTCTCTCCGTTGGCGGATTTCCCTTCTGCACTTCCGCACCGCACACATCAATGGATTTTGTTGTATGCGCTTTGGAGGAACCGGTTGCCCCGCCAATGCCGTCACGCCCGGTGCGTCCTCCTAAAAGGATGATGATATCTCCCGGATCGCTGTTCTCACGAATCACGTTCCGGCGCGGTGCTGCACCCATGACTGCACCAATCTCCATGCGCTTTGCCACATAATTCGGATGATAGATTTCCTTTACAAGCCCGGTGGCAAGTCCAAT
>CADBMP010000076.1 GCA_902795775.1 uncultured Lachnospiraceae bacterium
GTTATGAAGGACGGTGTAATGCAGCAGGTTGCTTCACCAATCGACCTTTATACAAAACCTTGCAACGTATTCGTAGCTGGCTTTATTGGATCACCACAGATGAACTTTATTAATTGTCAGGTTAGAAAGGAAGGAGAGAGTATCAAGCTTGCATTTGGCAAATATGCGGTTACACTTCCACAGAGCAAGATAGGTAAACTGGTTGAAGGAAATTATGTCGGAAAAGATGTTATTCTTGGTATTCGTCCAGAGGATATCAAGGATGATGAAGAAATTGTCGGCACAGGAGCAGATAATGTTCTGGATGCAAACGTAAGAGTATATGAAATGCTTGGTGCAGAGGTATTCTTGTATCTGACAGTAGATGGGTGCGAGAAAGATATTACAGTACGTGTAAATCCTCGTACAACGGCAAGGCCGGGAGATGATATCAGAATTGCTTTAGATACGAACAAGATTCATATATTCGATAAAGAGACAGAGAAGGTTATTACAAACTAGTCAATGTATATACAGGGATGCATGATGTTTTTCCGGTACAGACCGGATGTATTCCAAGACCGTTGGATGGAAGGATATGTTTTCTGTCCGGGCGGAAAGTGATGATAAGTAAATAAAGAATATGGATGGTATCCTGACTAGATGGTTTGGTCGGGGTACCATTTTTCGTCTTTACTTTTGCTTGATTTGATGATACTATAAAACTATGAAGATTGGTGTGACTGTTTATAGTCACAGAGTGCGGAATGAGCTGTGGGAGGATGATGTGAAAAATTCTTTCACAAACAGCTTCCTGTTGTTTCGGCAATTTTGTGTCTGCGCGCTGCAAAGCAAACAAGTTTTGTAATGTAAACAAAGTCTGTAATGCAAACAAAGTCTGCAATGCAGACAAGGTCTGCATTGAAAACCTTGTTTGCTTGACACAAAATGGTTTATGCTGGGAAAGCAGCGCAGAAATGAGGTATTATATGATTTCAAATCAGGTAATGCAGACGACCATTGAAGGGCTGCGAAATATTACAAGAATTGAGCTTTGTGTCATGGACACAGAAGGCAAGGCGTTAGCTACGACCATCAATCATGTGGAGGAGTATGAGGAGGCGGTCATGGCTTTTGTGGATTCCCCTGCAGACAGTCAGGTGCTTCAGGGCTATCAGTTCTTTAAAGTATTTGATGAGCATCAGTTGGAATACGTGGTGTTAGCCAAGGGAGATACGGATGATGTTTACATGGTGGGCAAACTTGCGGCATTTCAGATCAAAAATCTTTTGGTAGCTTACAAAGAACGGTATGATAAGGATAACTTTATAAAAAATCTATTATTAGATAATCTTCTTTTGGTAGATATTTATAATCGTGCAAAAAAACTACATATTGAGACAAATGTGAAACGTGTTGTATTTTTGATAGAAACAAAACACGAAAAAGATGTGGGAGCATTAGAAACGATCAAAGGGCTTTTTGCCGGAAAGAAAAACGATTTTATTACACAGGTGGATGAAAAAAATATTATTCTGGTCAGGGAAGTCGCAAATCATGAGACTTATGCGGATTTGGACAAAACAGCCAGGGTGATTTTGGATATGCTGAATACGGAAGCCATGACAAAGGTTCATGTGGCTTATGGAACCATGGTGCAGGAGATAAAGGATGTTTCACGTTCTTTTAAAGAAGCAAAGATGGCACTGGATGTGGGAAAGATATTTTACAGCGACCGGAATGTGATTGCATATAGCAGCCTGGGAATCGGCCGTTTGATTTACCAGCTGCCAATGCCGCTCTGCAAAATGTTCATCAGTGAAATTTTTGGGGATAAATCACCAGATAATTTTGATGACGAAACGATTGCCACAATCAATAAATTTTTTGAAAATAGTTTGAATGTATCGGAAACTTCCAGACAGCTGTATATTCACAGGAATACACTGGTATATCGTCTGGATAAGCTACAGAAAAGCACAGGGTTAGATCTTCGTGTATTTGATGATGCCATTACATTTAAGATTGCGCTGATGGTGGTAAAATACATGAAGTACATGGAAAATTTTGAATATTAAAAAACTGTCTGTTCCTGTTTGCAGCCGTTCTGTCTGCAGATAAGGAACAGATACTTTTTCAATTATGAGTTGCGTGAAAGAGCAGATTCACGCAACTCATTTTATCCACAGAGCCGCCGAAAGTAAGGGGGTCAGCAAAAGCTGACCGGCGGCTGGCAGTGAGTAGGAGTGGAAATCCCCCGCCTACTCGATTACAGGTGGGAGGAATACACAGGATTTTGGAGGATACAATGGTGGAGCAAGTGGACTTAATACGTCTGAATCAGGTGGGAGTACGCTACCAGACGGGAAATGAGGCGTTAAAGGATGTATCCCTGTCAATAAAAAAGGGAGAATTTGTTTTTTTGGTGGGGAGCAGCGGTTCGGGAAAATCCACCTTTATTAAGGCACTGTTACGGGAGGTGAGGACGACTTCCGGAGAGCTTTTTGTGGAGAATAAGAGGGTGGAGAAACTCAAAAGAAGGGAAATACCGTTTTACCGGAGAAGAATCGGCGTGGTTTTTCAGGAATTCCGTCTGCTTGGAGACAGGAATGTTTTTGAAAATGTGGCACTGGCCCAAAGGGTCATTGGTATTGCAAGAAAAGAAAAAATAAAGAAAAATGTGTGTGAAATGTTGAAAATGGTGGGGCTTGCCGGAAAAGAAAAAGCATATCCAAAAGAGCTTTCCGGTGGAGAACAGCAGCGTGTGGCGATAGCGCGTGCAATGGTAAACCGCCCGTCAATCCTTCTGGCAGATGAGCCGACGGGAAATCTGGACCCGGAGAATTCATGGGAGATTATGCGTCTTCTGGAGGAAATGAACCGTCTGGGAACAACGGTCGTTGTAGTGACGCATAATCATGAGATTGTTGATCAGATGAAAAAACGGGTGGTGACGGTACAGAAGGGCCGGATTGTGAGCGATATGATGCAAGGAGGGTATGAGGTGTGAGTGTGATTGGCTATGGTTTCCGGCAGGGCATGAAAAATATCTGGAAGAATCGGTTATTTTCTTTGGCAGCAATTGGGACAATTTCTGCCTGCCTTTTTTTGCTGGGCCTTTTTTATGCGTTGATTGGAAATTTCAGAAATATTGTAAAGAATATGGAAAGCAGTGTGGGCATGACGGTTTTTTTCGACGAAGGTATTACAGAGGAACGGATGGAGCAGATTGGGGAACAGATCCGGAACTTTGACGGGGTGAAGAAAGCGGAATTTATTTCTGCCCAAAAAGCATGGCAGGATTTCAGCCGGGAAATGTATGGCGGGGATTCTGAGCTCATGGAAGCTTTTGGAAAGGAAAATCCATTAAAAGATTCGGCTTCTTATGAGGTATATGTAGATGATGTATCAGTGCAGAAAAAGCTGGTTCCGCTCATGGAACAGTTAGATGGCGTGCGGAAGGTCAACAGTGCAGATACGGTTGCAAAAGGGCTGGGACGTTTCAATCTTTTGATTGCTTACATTTCGGTCAGTATTATTGTGCTTTTGTTTCTGGTATCGGTCTTTTTGATCAATACTTCTGTGGCCACAGGAATACGTGTCAGGCGTTCTGAGATTTCCATTATGAAGTATATTGGTGCCACAGATGCGTTCGTGCGTCTGCCGTTCGTGATAGAGGGAATCGTCATTGGCGTCATTGGGGCGGTCATTCCTCTGGTTTTATTACGGATTCTTTATGAAAGGATTTTGGCATTTATCCTGACACATTTTTCGGTATTATCCGAATGGCTGACATTTCTTTCGGCGGGAGAACTGTTCCGTGTGCTGATTCCGGTTTCTTTTCTGGCGGGGGCAGGTATTGGATTTTTAGGCAGCAGCCTGTCGGTCAGAAAATATCTGCGGAGTATAAGGTAGGGGTTGTAATTTGCTGGTCAGAGAGTATCTGCGGAGTATAAGGCAGGGTTTGTAACTTGTTGGTCAGAAAATATCTGTGGAGTATAAGCCGGGATTGGCATGAAGGGATAGAGGCTGCATTTGTAAGGAGGATCGGTATGGGGAAAAGAAAGAAAAGATATATAATTATAGCGTCCGCATGGCTTTTGGGGCTGATGTTTACAGGAGCCGGTGGAGTGGAGCTTTCCGGATATTTTATGGATGATTCCGGCGCAGAAGTGGTTATTTCTAAGCATTCTCTGGCTGCCGGCAAGTCTTCTGCAGAGCTGAAAAAAGAAATTGAACAGAAGAATGCAGAGCAGGAGTCTGCAAAGAAGGAGAAAGAACGTCTGGAAAATGAGATTGCCGGAATAGAGAAGAAGAAAGGTAGTGTGACAGAATACATTAAGGAATTAGATGCAACGTCAAACAGGCTTGCAGAGAAAATCGTGAAGAACAAAAATAATATAGAAAAATTAAAAGATGAAAAAAAATTACTAAAAAAAGAACAGAAAAAAAATCTGCGTCTGAAAAAAAAACAGTATGAGAGCATGAAAAGGCGCATAAAATATACATATGAAAATGGCAATACCGGGTATCTTGCGCTTATATTAGGGGCTGACAGCCTTTCTGAATTTCTGAATCGTGCCGAGTATGTCAGTAAGATAACAGAGTATGACAGGAATTTATTTCAAAGTTATAAGGCGGTCTGTAAAGGTCTTGAAAAAACAGAAAAAAAGCTTTCCAAAGTTCTTGCGGGGCTGGAGGAAACAAAAGAAAAACTGAAGGTGGAAAAGGCTTCGGTTGAGCAGTTGGTGGAGAAAAAAAGAAAAGAGGTAGCAGAGTATCAGGATCTGCTTAGTATTAAGAGTGACGTACTGGGAGATACGGAGGTTCTTTTGAGTGCCCAGGAAAACGAACTGGAAAAATTGTTTGAGGCAGAACGTGAGGCAAGTGCCAGAGAGGAAGCAGAGCGGAAAGCAGAGGCAGAGCGGAAGGCAGAAGCACAGCGAAAGGCAGAAGCACAGCGGAAGGCAGAAGCACAGCGGAAGGCAGAAGCACAGCGGAAGGCAGAAGTGGAGCAAAAGGAAACCACGAAATCGCCCCAGAAGACAAAAGCACCGGAGCCGGAAAAGACACCGGAAGCAACCCCATCTCCTGCAGCGACACCGGAGCCTGCAGGAACAGATGGCAGTGGATTTTGTTGGCCATTAGCTGCAGGCGGCAGGATTTCTTCTCCATTCGGTCCAAGAACTGCGCCTGCCGAGGGTGCAAGTACGTTTCATAAGGGCGTGGATATTTCTGTGCCGGTGGGAACGGTGGTTTATGCTGCAAAGTCAGGGACTGTCATAACGGCAGGTTATTCTGCGTCAGCGGGAAATTATGTGGCGGTATCGCATGGTGGCGGAGTTTATACATATTATATGCATTGTTCAAGCCTTAGCGTGAGTGCCGGACAGCAGGTGAGTGCCGGACAGCAGGTGGCGCTTTCCGGCAACAGTGGAATTTCTACCGGACCACATCTTCATTTTGCGGTATTTATGAATGGAGAGTATGTAA
>CADBMP010000077.1 GCA_902795775.1 uncultured Lachnospiraceae bacterium
CCGGGAAACATTACTGGTGAGCATGATGATAACACAGCTGCTTTTCCTCTCCCTCAGTCTCCTTGCAGTCTCTATTCCGTCCATCAAGGGCATCTCAATATCCAGCAAAAGAATATCGCAATCTGACTCATATTTTAGCAGTTCTTCTCCTGATTGGAAAAAGGTTATCTCGTAATCAGAAATCTCTCCCTTCCCGTTTTTTAATATGATTTCTTTTGCAGAATCATACACCACTTTTTCATCATCACATAGAAATAGTTTTATCATAATTCCTCCAATGGCTATTTTCTCAAAAAGTGCAGTTCTACCATATATTTTTCTTCGTTTACCATCCGCAGGCAGTTTCCCTGATATTTCCTTACAATCTCATCAACAATCTGCGTACCGAATCCATGATTTCTTCGGTCTGCCTTTATCGTACCATCCTTTTTTTGTGACACTTCTTTCTGGTCAAATGTATTTTCTATATGTATCAGCAGCTTCCTGTCCTTTTGCCGGATCCAGAGTAAAATCTCCTTTTGCCCCTCCGTTTGGCGTATGATTGCTTCCACCGCATTTTTCACAAGATTAGAAAACAGAATACATAAATCCCTTTGGGTAAAATCGTTTTCGTCCTCCATATACCCTTTTACCTTGATAGAAACAGTATCATCCAAAGAAGACAGGTAGTAATCCAAAACCACATTGACGATTTCATTTCCCACATCAAAATTCTTCTTTTTTATGAAAACACACTGTTCTGACATTTCTGTTAAAAACCGTTCCAGCTTTTCATATTCCTGTTTTTCACAATAATCTTTTAGCTGGATAATCTGGTTATTGATATCATGACGAAATTTTCTTGTTTCTTGCTCATGCTCCAAAAGTTTCAAAAAATACATCCGCTGCTGTTCATTATATTTTTCAATAAATCCCATTTCAAACTGTACTTTCCTGACCGTCATGATATATCGTAACATTGCCACGATCAACACATTCATTGCTATGCTTCCTGAAATAAACAAAAAGTTACCACTCACCCTCGCCCTGTCAGAATACACATACTGCAGTATATATTGAAAATAGCTCATCATCAGTGCCATGATCCATAAAATAGCGATTAAAAATTTCCATGCAGGATCATAAAACGAAAGCCATCCCCTTTGTCTTTTTCGAAAAAGAAATATCCCTAAGAAAAATAGTATCAGGCTTGTTTCTGCTATAAAAGTCTGGAAATGCCCACCAGATACCAATCCTGCCATGTGATAAAACGGAGTCTCCAAAATTGCGATACAGGGATGTACGATAAAAAATAATTTTAGGAATTCCATCCCCTTGACTTCAAATAATAAGAAACAACTTATAAATGCGAAGCCTATTGCCACAAAATCATTGTAATCTGTCAAAACAAAAACTATTTCTTCTAAAATGCTCAAACTGATGATGGCAAATATCCTAAAACGATGCTTTTCCCTTTTCAGCGCAATATCAAACATCACAAACGCAGCAGAGAAGTATTCTGCTGCTACCAATATGCAATCCAATAATGCAAGTCCTGCTGTCATAAATTCCTTCCCCTTTATACCTTCATAGTTCCCGGCCAGAAGGCGCAGTTTTCCGGTTTCCAGATCAAACTCCTGTATCTCGCTGTTTAAAACACCATGATAGAACGATTTATCCGGGGTTGCTTACTCTTTTCTAACAGCCGGAAGACCAAAAGTGCCAGAAAGAAATCTTTCCCCTTTAGACAACGCACTTCTTTCAAATATTTCCTCATCAGATATACAATGAACAGATTCATCGGAAATCTTAGTTTCTAACCATTCGGTAGAATTGCCAATATTATGCCTGGTCAGTTCGGTTCTTATCTGTTCATGGCAGTAAAACCGATATCCAGGCATCTCCATTATCCGATCGATCATTTTATTCTGATCATCCTTCCGGATCAAATGTGTCTTGGAAATGAAATCAGTATCTAAAAGAGCATATTTTTTTTAGTGCTTCTGCCAGATCGGTCTGTTTTTTATTTTGATTTTTTAGCAGTGCTAATATATTACTTGCAATCATTGCATTCATATCAATCATTGTTATTGCCTCCTTCTCTGATAAGGATTCCTATTTTTCGCCAGTGTCCCCCTTCTGCCCATCCTGTTTAGATAGAAATCGACTCCAGAATATCATCAATGGATCTTTCCGGATATTTTTCATATTCCTTTATAAAACTACTAGCGGCCTTCCACATACGATCAGCGAAATCAACCGGTATTTTTTCCGGCTCATAATACTTATGCCCTCTGAAACGATTGATTGCCTCTGCAACATTTTCATTTTCCCGTTGACGGTCTATCCCAAAACGTCTTTCGATAAATTCTTTAAAATCATTTTGAAGAATTTGCAGCTCATCTTCCTTTGATAATTTTTTATAGCCATCTTCCGATGATTCATCTGCCACAAACCGCACTCTGTATCCGGTATCATACCCCCTTACCACTTCATCATGCAGAACAGCAAATCCCTTCAATATGCTTTTTCCCTTTTCGATCACGCTATGCTTCGATTGAAGTTCTCCACTATTTTCCTTTTTTTCCAGATATGCGGTCTCCATGCTGCGAATCTTAAAATAAAAACTATCAATCGGCTGATGGTCGTGAATCCATTCATTCTCTTTCTCCATCTCTTCCAGATCTACGCTTCCTTTTAATCTGCTTCCATGTAAAGCTCTCAGCCCTTCTTCCGAAATTTCCAGCTTGACATTCGGCAAATCTTTCCCCCATTCCGTATCTTTCAGCTGGATACGTGGATTATTCTGTTTTTTTGCCATCTCGAACAGGTCTATTTTAAACGGCTCATACTTCACTCCATCAATATTTCCAAATAAATTCACTGACACCTATCAATCCCTCCTTCTCTCTGGTAACATAAAATCTGCTCCTCCAATGAGTATCCACACCTTTATCTTTATATCGGTTTATTTTTAAATAGCTGTAACCAGCAAATACCTAATCTGTTCTCCCATGATTAATCCATTTTATAAAAATCATTTTTCCAAAAATCTATCCGAACTTCTGTATATTCCCCATACTCAGAAAAAACTTCAATCCGATGTCCCAGCCTTTCACACAGATTCCTCACGATATATAATCCCATTCCGGTCGAGCCATGGTTCTCCCGTCCGTTCCTTCCGGTGAACGATTTTTCAAATACATACGGAAGATCCCCGGCATCAATGCCTTTCCCGTTATCCCTGAAATGAAACACCACCCTGTCATCCGTCTGCTCCGCCCAGACCCGGATCACGAGCCGCCGCTCCCTGGAGCAATATTTCATACTGTTCGCCATCAGCTGGCCAATCATAAATTCCAGCCATTTTCCATCTGTCATGACATATCGATCAAGTCCCGATGTCGCAAGCTCTGCGTCCATGACCTGCAGTGCCTCCCTGTTCTTCACCGCCACATTTCCAAATGTCTTTTGCAGGGAAACCTCTTTTATGACATAATCCTTCTCTGCATTCTCACTGCGGGCATAGTAAAGGACATTTTCAATGTAGTCATCAATCCTTCCCAGCTGTCCGGCCATTTTTTGCGAGCTGCTCCCGCTGTTATGGCACATGAGCCTCAGACTCGCGACCGGAATCTTTGCCTCATGCACCCACAACTCAATATATTCGCGAAACTCCCTGCTCTGCCTCCGGTAATCTGCCACATGCTCCGTCATGGATTTATCACATTCCCTGAGCGCATCCACCAAAAGTTTCCCCTCATAAAAGTCCGGCTGCTCTAAAAGTTCCGGCAGCAGATACTTTTTATCCAATTCTTTCAATGCCGTTTCAAGCCTGCGGTAAAACCCTCTTTTTCTCACATAATCCCATAATTCCAGTGAAACCGCTGTCACAAAAAAGAGCACCATCACCACAATGACCGCCTGTGCCTGCACCCGAAACGCAGACAAAAAAATGAGGGCAGTCAAACCCGCGATGCCCCTCATCACATAAGCCGTTATCCGGTCTTTGATATAATCCAATCCTTTCATTTCAGCAAATACCCCTGTTTCTTTCTAGTCTCGATCGCATCCGGAATGCCGAGTGCGGATAATTTCCCGCGCAGCCTGCTGATATTGACAGACAGCGCATTATCATTTAAAAACTCATCATTATCCCATAATGCAGTCATCAGCTCATCGCGTGACACGATTTCCCCCTGATGTTCAAACAGAATCTGGAAGATGAGCATTTCATTTTTTGTGAGCACCTGCTCCATGCCGTTCCGAATCAGACTGCCGCTCACCAGGCTGATTTTGACATCCTGATACATCTGCGTCTGTACGTTTTTTGCGCTCCTTTTTAGAACTGCCGATATCCGGAGGAGGAGAATCGTAGGATTATATGGTTTCGTGATGTAATCATCCGCGCCATAGCTCATGGACAGCACTTCATCTAAATCCTCCGTCCGGCTCGTCAGCATGATGACCGGCGTGTCATTCTCTTTCCGGAATTTCTGTAAAAGAACCTCGCCATTCTCCTCCGGAAGACTGATATCCAGCAGAATCAAATCCGCAGCCGACTCTTCCATCTGTGAGAGCACATCTTTAAAATCTGTGACCCTTTCCGTCCCGTAGCCTGCCTTCTCCAGTAAAATTGACAGTTCCTCGCTCAATGTCCGGTCATCCTCAATGATCAGTATGGTATTCATGAACCACTCCTTTCCGCAGCCAATGAGATTCCCTGCAGCTTTACATCATCCCACCGGTACAATTCCTTTAACGCTCCTGCCTCCGTATCATACTGATACAGCACACAAGGACTCTGCCAGTTCACATTCCACTCCTCAAACACAAAATACGTTCCGTCATCTATGAGAATGGTCACAGAAACGAGGTCATGTTCTGCCGTCTCTGCCACGCACTGCATCAGAGAATTTATTATTTTATCTGCCTCATATGGATTTCCGTCTGCATCTGTCAGTTTTGTTCCGTTAAGCCTGACCGTTATCTTTCCATTTTCTATCTCTGATGAAAAGTCCTCCTGGTCTGCCAAAAGAAACAAAGCATCATCCGCTGCAAACTCTTCTGTCGCCTTTCCTTTTCCATTCTCATAGATGAGCGTATATTCCTTTTCACTGCTTCCGGCCTTTGTGGTAATCGTTTTGACCACAGGTTTACCATCATTTCTTCCACAACCTGCCATAACAAACGGTAAGACCAGAATGAACAGCAGAATAAAAATTTTATTCATATTTTTCTCCATATGCACTTCCTCATAAAAATTCATCAAATCTGCCAAAAAAGTTTAGGCAGATACAGCGAATCCAACTCTTTCCTTACGATTCACAGTTGTCCTTTGCCCTATACTCCAATAAATCCCCCGGCTGGCAGTCCAGTGCCGCACATAATTTTGCCAGTGTGGAGATTTTTAATGCCTTTGCCTTTCCCGTCTTTAAGATTGACATATTGGTAATCGTAATCCCCACTTTTTCCGCCAGTTCGGTCACGCTCATCTTCCGTTTGGCGAGCATGACATCAATGTTAAAAATGATATCACCTTCCATAAATTTCTCTCCTCAAATACATAAGCTGGCTGCATCACATATTCTATCACAAATTTGTCCATGCTTTTTGGATATAATTTTTTCCACAAAGCAAGCACACTTTTCGCTGTCAGATGGTCAGTTCACTCTGTTCCTGCAGATCCGCCGCTTTTCTCACCAGGCGCGACAAAACCGCAGAAGCAACCGTCACAGAAACACCGGCAAATACTACAAGAAGTGAAAATAATGCCACTCCCGGATGGCTCATGTTCCGAATCAG
>CADBMP010000078.1 GCA_902795775.1 uncultured Lachnospiraceae bacterium
ACTGCTACATATCGGATAATTAATTTGCAAAAACAATAAATTTGGGTTATGTCCAAAAAAGCAGCAGCGTGATCAATGCTCACGCAGAAATGAGGATTTTTATGGCGGTTTATTTGAATCCAGGGGAAAAACGGTTTTTAGAGGCAGTACATTCGGATATTTATGTGGATAAGACAGAGATGATTTTATATTTGAACCACATTGCACAGACAGAGCAAAAGTATATGTGTGTATCCAGACCACGTCGTTTCGGAAAGTCTATGGCGGCAAATATGCTTGTGGCGTATTACGGGCAGGGCAGCAGCAGGGAACTCTTTGAAAAAAGGAAAGTGGCAGGGCATGGAGGCTGGGATCGATATCTGAACCGGTTTGATGTAGTGCGTGTGGTGATGACGGACTTTATAAAAGAAAATAAGGATGTGGAAACTTCGCTTTTGAAAATGCAGAAGCTTATCGTGCGTGATTTGAAAAAAAAATATCCGGATGTGGATTATTTTGATACAGAGGATTTGATACAGTCTATGTATGATGTGTATGATGAAACCAGAAAGCCGTTTGTCATCATTATAGACGAGTGGGATGTGGTGTTTCGGGACTGCAAGGAAGACAGGGATGGGCAGAAAATCTATCTGGACTTTTTACGGGACTGGCTGAA
This sequence comes from uncultured Lachnospiraceae bacterium, assembly GCA_902795775.1. Lineage (GTDB taxonomy): Bacteria > Bacillota > Clostridia > Lachnospirales > Lachnospiraceae > Butyribacter. Next base: position 656 of record CADBMP010000078.1, read on the forward strand.
GGATAAGGAGTATGTGGCATTGGCATATATGACCGGAATCCTGCCGATAAAAAAATACGGGAAACATTCCGCGCTGAATATGTTTCGGGAGTTCTCCGTCATTGCGCCGATGCAGTTAGCGGAATATACAGGGTTTACGGAGGATGAGGTGAAAGAGCTTTGTGAAAAATATGGTCGTGAGTATGACCGGTTCAAAGAATGGTATGATGGCTATGCGGTAAGTGATGTAGTACCGCCAGATCCAAATTATGAGATTCAGAAATCGACGGGGAAACAGCCGGAGCAAAAGCATTTTTTTCTATACAATCCAGTGTCTGTGGTCGAAGCCATAATCAATGGCATCATCCAGAACTACTGGAATAAGACGGAGACTTATGAGGCACTGGCAGAGTACATCCGCATGGATTTTGACGGGTTAAAAGAGGCGGTGTCGCTACTGATGGATGGTGGAAGGGTTAAGGTTAATATATTAAAATACCAGAATGATATGACTTCGTTCTATACAAAAGATGATGTGCTGACCATGCTTGTCCACCTGGGGTATCTGGGGTATGATGCAGATGCAAAAGAAGTGTTTGTGCCGAACAGGGAAATTTTGGATGAGTTTCATAATTCTACGGAATCCGCAGATTGGATAGAGACGTTCCGGTCATTCAGAAAATCACAGGAGCTTTTAAAGGCGACATGGGAACGCAGGGAAGAGAAGGTTGCAGAGCTTTTGGAGTGGTTCCATGATACGGCAGAGAATAAGACCTATCATTCTGAGGCGGCATTATCCTATGCTGTTCAGATGGCATATTATGCGGCGCAGAAGTATTATACCACGATACAGGAGCTGGATTCCGGAAAGGGCTACTGTGACCTCGTCTATTTACCATCTCCACGAAATCCGGAGAAACCTGTGCTTCTCATAGAATTAAAATACGGAAAGACGGCAGAGACCGCAGCAGACCAGATACGGGCGAGAAATTACCCGCAGAAACTGGAGCATTACGAGGGAAATATTCTGCTGGTCGGCATCAACTATGATAGGGAAGTTTCAAATGAGGGGGAGAAATACAAGCATCACAGCTGCGTGATAGAAAATGCATAAAAAGAAAGATTCTGATACAGTCTTGACAACACAACTTATTTCCGGTATGATAAGTTGTACAAATCATACCAAAGGAGATTGAAAATGAAAGTACCAAAAGGAAAGTATGCCTGGACTGCTACCGTAGGTGAAAAGGGACAGATAGTCATTCCTAAGCAGGCGCGGGATGTGTTTGGCATTAAACCAGGCGACACACTTCTTTTGCTTGGCGATGAAAAGCGGGGTATTGCGATTCCGCCAAAAGGCGCATTTGCTGAATTATTTGGTATGGCATTTGATGAGGAGGAGAGCGAATGAGAATAGCGTGGTTTTGTATTCCTGCTCATGGTCATACGAATCCGACGTTGGGGCTTGTCAAGGCGTTGACTGGAGCCGGCCATGAGATATATTATTTTTCTTTTGAGATGTTTCGGGAAAAGATTGAAAATGCTGGTGCGGTTTTCGTTTCGTGCGATGGCTATGACTTTGAAATGGAGGATAAGGAAAATGCGGATCGTGTCGGGAAAGATCAGGCTTTTGCGGTAGAACTTCTTGTTTCATCTACACTTGCGCTTGATGAAATGGTGACAAAAAAGATAGCGGAGCTTCAGCCGGAAGTTATCGTGGCAGATTCCGTCGCATACTGGGGAAAGCTGGCGGCATTAAAACATGGCTTACCTTTTGTTTCATCAACGACAACATTTGCCTTTAACCGGTTTTCCTCAAAATATATGAAACATGGAATTGGTGAGACTTTGAAGATGTTAATCTCCATGCCAAAGGTGAATAAGCAGATTAAGCGGCTGCAGGAGAAAGGATATCCGGTGAAGGGGATTCTGGATATTGTTCAGAATGATAATGAAACAAACACAATCGTATATACTTCAAAATATTTCCAGCCTTGTTCAGAGACATTTTCTGAAAAATATCATTTCATTGGTCCGTCTATCCGTCCTGTTACAGAGAATTACGAGAAAAAAGCGGATAAGACCGTTTATCTCTCAATGGGTACGGTAAATCAGAATAGAGATTTTTACCGGAACTGCATTGACGCACTTGGAAAAACGGATTATCAGGTGATCATTTCCATGGGCACAAATACAGATCATTTTGATGATGTTCCGGATAATATCCAGATATATGAGAGTGTGGACCAGATGGCTGTACTCTCGATATCAGATGCGTTTATTACCCATTGCGGTATGAATTCGGCATCTGAAGGGTTGTATTTTGGCGTTCCGCTCATCCTGTTTCCTCAAACGCCGGAGCAGGATGCTGTAGCAAAAAGGGCTGAGGAACTTGGCGCAGGAGTGCGTCTGCCTTCCATAGAAAAAGATGATATTCTGAAGACAGTCACAGAGCTCATGGAAGATAAGCGATATAAAGATTGCGCAAGTAAGGTTTCAGACAGCTTCCGAAACGCAGGGGGCATCAAGGAAGCTGTCGAATTTATAGAAACGATTGGTTTAAAATAACTAAAGCACCAAAGGTGCGTTGCGGGATAGCAGATGCAGCTGAAAGTATTTATTTTTTCATAAATTTGCGCACGTTTTCTGCGCATAATCAAGTTGCAAAGCAACTTGTATGATGAACGCTTTAGCGTTCATTTTTTCATAAACAAGTCCACGTTTTTTGGACATTATTAAAATTTGCTGATTTTGCAAATTTTCTATGATAAATGCGAAGCATTTATTTTTCATAAACAAATAGAGTTGACATATTTGGTCGGTTGTGATAGACTTCTTAATGCGAGGTCGATGATAACCGACCGTTTTTGAGAGAAGCGGAATCAATGGGGATGTGACGAAACAAGAAAAAACAGAACAGGCACATTTGGATAAAGAAAATTTAGAACAAAAATCAAGAAATGATGAAATGAAAGGTATGGTGTTTGGAGTATGAAAAAAGCAGCAAAGCGGATTCCGGGTATTTTGGCAAGTATTTTTTTGGGGGCATTGGTGTTTCTTTTTGTCTGGAACAGAATCAGTGAGAGAGAGGATAAGGACAAGATACAGAACGCCGGGAATGAAGTGTCTGTATCAGATGAGGATAACGAAAGAACAAATCCTGCTGTTAGCAGAGAAGAAAAAGGGATATCGTCCATGGAAAGATTTTCCATGGAAGAAACGGAATCAAAGGAACCGGCGCAGGAAATGCCTGCAGAGATTTCCTTGATCGATCCGGCGGGCAGTACCTTAGAGGAGCGCATCCGCGTTCCGGACGGGTATGAGAGGACGAAAGAAGCAGAAGGCAGTCTGGGGAGATTTCTGAGGAATTATCCGCTCCTGCCGGATGGCAGTCCTGTTCTTCTGTATGACGGGAGAGAGAAAGGGCATGACAGTGCGGTCTGCGTGTTTGATATGCATCTGGGGGAAAGGGATCTGCAGCAATGCGCGGACTCCGTCATCCGGATGTATGCGGAATATATGAGGGCATCCGGTCAGGAAGAAAAGATTGCATTTCATTTTGTAGACGGTTTTCTGTGTGACTGGAAAAGCTATAAGAGCGGCAGGCGTATTTCTATAAACGGAGAACGCGTGTCATGGAAAGATGGCGGCACTGCGGATGATTCCAATGAGACATTTGAGAGATACTTAGAAATCGTTTTTGCCTATGCCAGTACGCTTTCGTTAGAAGAAGAGTCGAAACGGGTGAAATTGTCCGATTTGAAGATTGGGGATATTTTCATCAGAGGTGCCTCACCGGGGCATGTAGTGATGGTCGTGGATACTTGTGAAAAAGATGGGAAAAAGGCATTTCTGCTGGCACAGGGCTATATGCCGGCACAGCAGTTTCATGTGCTTA
>CADBMP010000079.1 GCA_902795775.1 uncultured Lachnospiraceae bacterium
AAAATCAGTTGGAATACTGACCAGATCCTCCTTTGCGACCTGATATTTACCGAGCAGATGATTTGCATTGAGGATATCTGCAAAGACGTCATTGTTAGCAATCAGTTCATTCCCTGTAATGTCTTTTTCCATGTGTATTTCTCCTGTTTATGATTGGATGTCCCCTGCCTCTGCAGGTGATGCTCCCATTGCTCCTTTGGCGTATGAGATGTGCAGGGGGTTGCATAGGTATATGTCAGCAAAGTCGGTGCGGATTCCGCACAGTCTTGTGAGCGAGACTTGAAATCGACTGTGTATAGTAACATTATACAGTTTCTGAAAGAAAAAATATATTGATAGGGATAGAAAAAATGATAAGAAATAATATGTGTAAATTTGTATAAAATTACATATGGAAAAATTAAGGGAATGGCATGGTTTTTACCGATAAAACCTGGGTTTTTAGACAATAGAAAACAACAGGGGACATTCACTAATGTCATAAAAAGTAAACATTTCACGTTGAAAATGTAAGAAACAACGGACAGAAGGTAAAGAACCAGCCTTCCGCCCGTTTGGAAAAGATTAAAATATCAGATTTTTTTAACGGACCGGCAGCTTTACTTCTATGATGCCTGCGGCGTGTGGTGCGAGCAGGTATTCATCTGCATAAAAGACCAGGTTTTTCTTTCCATTCTTTTCATATAGATAATACATTTTTTTGCCTGTAAAATCTGTTTTCAGACCATCTAAAAAGTCTTTCTTATCATAAAAAGCGGATGGATTTTTCTTATACAGCTTTTTAAATTCGGACCGAACCTGTTTATTGATTTCTGCCTTTGTTTTTCCAAGAATCTTCATGGCAGTCACTTCATTTCCGGTTTTTGCGGAAAAGGTATGGTTGATGTAGTAACCAGTCGGATGTGCACCGACAAGGTCGATGCAGCCCAGCTGCAAGATGCTGACATAATCTCCGTTACAGGTGACATCACAGATGACATTATCGGAAAATGCCCTGAAAGGCTGATTTTCACCGGTTGTCCACAGTTCTTTTGCTTCCTTGCGGTTTTCCTTATCAGATGCATACCATTTTTTCTTCGCATTTTTATAAAATGTGTTCAGCTTTTTAGCTGCTGCAGAATCCCCCTCAAAGACAGGATACTGGTATTTGAACGTCATATAGGTTTTGCCCTTGTTTGTTTTTAAGGTCTTCTTCCATGTTTTTTTAGAAATCGTTAATTTTGCGCTGTTTTCCTTTGAAGCAGACAGCTGTACTGTTTTTGCTGAGTCTGTCTCCAGAGCATGATTTATTTGCAGCGAACCTGTTTTTGCCGCCACCGGCGCAGAAAAAGAGATGCTGAGTGCCAATGCTGCAATAGCTCCCATGCGGAGAGGGCTGTTTGTTCTTTTCTTATTTAACATTTTGTATTTCTCCTTTTTAGTGATGTATTTTTTTAAATTGTGGATTCGTTATAACAGGAAAATGAGAAAATTTCATGACAGAAGTGTGTCAAAAGATGGTCAAAAAGGAGTATATAGCTTGCTGCACCTGCTGTTATCATTTTATTAAAATCTGATTTCTGTCAGCAGGCAAGGTTAGGGATTGATTAAAAAGCCTTTATAGTATATAATACTTAATAAGTGACGCTGCGCAAAGCAGGCGGCGCGCAGGATGCATCCGGCGGCACAGGCTTCCGGGACAGGTCAAAGACCATGTGTCCTGTGCATAAAAAAGAAAAACGGAGGTAGGATTATGTTAGTTTCAGCAAAAGAAATGCTTGAAAAAGCAAGAGATGGGAAGTACGCAGTAGGCCAGTTCAACATCAACAACTTAGAGTGGACAAAGTCCATTTTGCAGACAGCACAGGAGCTTAACTCCCCTGTCATCCTGGGTGTATCCGAGGGCGCAGGAAAGTATATGTGCGGGTACAAGACAGTCGTAGGCATGGTAAAGGGAATGTTAGAGGAGCTTAACATTACGGTGCCGGTAGCACTTCATCTGGATCATGGTTCATACGAAGGAGCAAAGGCTTGTATCAATGCAGGCTTTTCTTCCATCATGTTCGATGGCTCCCATCTGCCGATTGAAGAAAACATTGCAAAGACGACAGAGCTTGTGAATGCCTGTGGTGTGCTTGGACTGTCCCTGGAGGCAGAAGTAGGTTCCATTGGTGGAGAAGAGGACGGAGTCGTTGGCGCCGGTGAGTGCGCTGACCCGGATGAATGTAAGGCAGTTGCAGATTTAGGAGTGACCATGCTTGCAGCAGGAATCGGAAACATTCATGGAAAATATCCGGAGAACTGGGCAGGATTGAGCTTTGAGACTTTAGAGGCAATCAAGGCTAAGACCGGGGACATGCCTTTGGTACTTCATGGAGGTACCGGTATTCCGGAAGATATGATCAAGAAAGCCATCTCCCTTGGCGTGGCAAAAATCAATGTGAACACAGAGTGCCAGTTAGCATTTCAGGAAGCAACCCGCAAGTACATAGAAGAAGGAAAAGACAAGCAGGGCAAGGGCTTTGACCCTCGTAAGCTTTTAGCACCGGGTGCAGAAGCAATCAAGGCTACCGTAAAGGAAAAAATGGAGCTTTTCGGATCTGTCGGAAAAGCCTGAAAGAAAAACTGATATATGTTTTTTCGAGCAGGAGAGAAAACCTCTCCTACTCGATTTTTCTTTGCGCAAATGCGGCTGATTCCGGCAGGAAAAAGCATCTGCTGTCCGCATAAAGAGCAGGATTTCAGGCAGTGCAGCGGATGGAAGTGTAAGCAGGGAGGGTGTATGAGCAAAAAAGAGTTTTTGTCTGTTTTGCGGGAATCCTTAGAAGGATATATTCCAAAAGATGAAGTAGAAAAAAATATAAAATATTATAGAAATTATTTCGATGAATCAGGGATGCCTGAAAAAGAAACCTTAGACGAGCTTGGAGAACCGCGCCTGATTGCAAGGACGATAATTGATGCGTATAAGGCATCCAAGGGTCCCATGGCGGATTATTATACGGAACAGGCGAGGAGTGAATACAGCAGGGAGCATTCCGGTGTATATGAGGAGAAAGACGGGGAAGAAAGGAAGGAAGCGTTTGCTGGCAGGCTGGTGTTCTTGTTAGCAGCACTTATCATTGTTCTTGCTGCCATTCTTTTACTGCCGCTTATTGTGAAGGCACTGTTCTTTTTCATTCTGCTTGCGCTTGTCTTTGGCTTTGTACGGTTTTTGCGCGATTATTTTGAAAGATAGAGGTAGGGCGGATGTATCGGTTGATTTGTAAAGACGGTCATGCGAAGCGTGGAGAGCTTACTACTGTCCATGGGAAGATTCAGACACCCGTATTCATGAATGTCGGGACAGTGGGTGCCATGAAAGGGGCTGTTTCCACGTATGACCTTTTGGAGTTAAGGACACAGGTGATGTTATGCAATACATATCATCTGCATGTCAGGCCCGGGGATGAAGTGGTTAAAAGGCTTGGCGGAATCCATAAATTTATGGCGTGGGAAAAGCCGGTGCTTACCGATTCCGGTGGATTTCAGGTGTTTTCCCTGGCGAAACTCAGAAAAATAAAGGAAGAGGGCGTATATTTCCATTCACATGTGGATGGCAAAAAAATCTTCATGGGACCGGAGGAGAGCATGCAGATTCAGTCCCATATCGCATCCACCATTGCCATGGCGTTTGATGAGTGTCCGCCGCATCCTGCCACCAGGGAGTATATGCAGGCTTCTGTGGACAGGACAACACGCTGGCTGGTGCGCTGCAAGAAAGAAATGATGCGTCTTTCCGGGCTGCCGGATACCATAAATAAGGAGCAGATGCTCTTTGGCATCAATCAGGGCGGAACGTTTGAAGATATCCGTATTGAGCATGCAAAAAGGATTGTTGAAATGGAGCTTGACGGTTATGCCCTTGGTGGGCTTGCTGTTGGAGAAACACATGAAGAAATGTATGATATTATAGAAAAAACCGTTCCATATCTTCCGGAAGAAAAGCCGGTATATTTAATGGGTGTGGGAACGCCGGTGAATATTTTGGAGGCAGTGGAGCGCGGTGTGGACTTTTTTGACTGTGTGTATCCGTCCAGGAACGGACGGCATGGACATGCATATACGAATCATGGAAAAATGAATTTGCAGAATGCAAAATATGAATTGGATGACAGACCTCTTGATGAGACTTGCGGGTGTCCGGTGTGCAGGCATTACAGCAGGGCTTATATCCGTCATCTTTTGAAAGCGAAGGAGATGCTTGGATTAAGGCTTATGGTGACGCACAACCTGTATTTTTATAATACCATGATGGAGGAGATTCGCGAGGCCATTGAAAAGGGTTGTTATAAAGAATATAAAAAAGCAAAAATAGAAAGGATGCAGGGAGGAGAATAGGAAAATGATAAGTGCATTTTTAGCAGAAAATAGTGGTGGGTCTGGTGGACTCGGGCTGTTGACGATGATCGCAGTTTACGTGGTGATTTTTGGGGCGTTCTGGTTTTTTGCCATCCGGCCGCAGAAGAAGCAGCAGAAGGAGCATGAAACGCTGTTAAGTGCCCTGGCAGTGGGAGACAGTATTCTGACCACAAGTGGTTTTTATGGTGTTGTGATTGATATTATGGATGAAGTGGTCATTGTGGAGTTTGGAAGCAACAAGAACTGCAGAATCCCAATGAAAAAAGATAACATTGTGGAAATCGACAAGCAGGGAGAGGAATAAAAAAGACCGGCTTTTGGATGCCTGTTGGGGGCAGTTCAAAAACCGGTTTTTTCTCATAGGAAAGTTCGTCCGATGAGATAAAAAACGCTCCACAAGGATGCGCACTTGCGCGAAAAAGAAATTGTTGCACAGCGACCGCGCTCGGCGCGAGAGTTCCGCAAGCGGAAATCTTTGTTCTCTTATATGTCCTGAAAATATATTATATAGAAAAATCTCAGACAGTACCTGCGTTAAGATGTGCTTTTAAATGCTCTAAAAATTCATACGGTACGCAGAGGTTTCCCCGACCGGTCCCGAGGTCAATGAGGGGCTTGTTCTTTCCGTGGAAATCAGAGCCTCCGCTTGGGAGAAGCCCGTATTCCTTTGCAAGTCTGGATGTGAAGATGTTTTCTTGCTCAGAATGGTTCGAGTAGCGTGTTTCCATGCCGGTAAGGCCGGCGTCCTTTAATTCGGCAAGCATTGCCCGCAGCTTTTTTTCTTCCATTTTATAGTGCATAGGATGGGCAAGGATGGCAATTCCACCGGCTTTTTTTATAAGGGAGATGGCATCCTTTGCATTCATGCGTACTCTTTTCACATAAAATGGGGAATTTTCCCCTAAATATTTATCCGAAAAGGCGGTTTTTGCATCCTTTACAATGCCGTTTTCTACCAGATATCTGGCAAAATGGGCCCTGGTGATGACCGTATCAGAATTCCCGCCCTGTAATGCTTCTATTGTCATGGGAATCCCTGCTTTTCTGAAATTTTCCACCATTTCTTCATTTCTGCGTATGCGCCGATCTAAAAAAGAAGAGATGGTATCAATGAAATTCTGATCGGTATAGTCGATGAAAAGACCGACCATGTGGATTTCATTTCCTTCAAAATCAGTGGAAATTTCTGTACCGGGAATCAGTTCAAGGTCTGCGCCGGTATTTTTTAACGCATCCAATGCGGGCAGAATACCGTTTACGGTATCATGGTCTGTCAGAGCCATGGCAACAAGTCCCTTTTCTTTTGCCAGAAGGATCAGTTCTTCCGGGGTGCATGTGCCGTCTGAATAATTTGAATGTACATGTAAATCTATTGTTTTCATAAAAATCCCCCATGCCGGACACTCTGTGCGAGGCTACCGGACAGAAATCTGCGAATGCAGTTTCTGTGCTGTTTTAATATCTACAGAGCCGCCGAAAGAAAGGGTGTCAGCAAAAGCTGACCGGCGTCTTGCGGCGGGAAAGAGTGGAAATCCTCCTACTCGATTAGTATATCATATTATTCTGCTCATTAAAACCCCAGTGTTTTATGTTGTTTGAAAGAATTATGGCAACGGTTCGCATGTGCGTGTGGCCTGTAACAGCATAAAGTCATTAAAAAGCGTGCTTGAAAAGCACCTTTGGCGCAATGTGACGGGCTTTATGCCTTGTTGACAGAATTTACTCTTTGGTATGAAAAACAAAACAGTCATATTTTCTGAAAAAATACAATACATTGTATTGGTTAATGGTTAAGCTTTCTTGGAAGGAGAGGAAGGATGAATAAAAAGAAAATTTATAAAACCATGGTTTCTTGTATGCTTTTGCTGTGCGGCATGCTTGTTTTGTCCTGTTTGATGTTATGTCTTCTTTCCATGCTCGTGTGGAGGATGGATGGGGGCGTTCGTCTGGTCGGTGGGGGAATTATTGCAATTTACATCATTACTGCGTTTGTGGGAGGCTTTGTCATGGGGAAGATCTTTGGAAAACAAAAGTTTTTCTGGGGGTTTCTGATTGGTGTTCTTTATTTTGCCGTTCTTTTGCTGGTGGGAATCCTATGTTTAGGTACCGGGCTTCAGGGGAATGAAAGAATCTTTCCGGGATTTATGATCTGCTCAATTGCAGGAATGTTTGGCGGGATGCTGTCTCCCGGAGGTTACACGAACACGAATGCATGAAGTGTAATAATGGAAACAGGAGTTTCAAAATATAACATATTTTAGCCACACATTAAAAAAATAATATGTTATAATAAAAATTCAAGGTTTAAAATTGTGCCAGTATTAAGATTTCTATACTAGAATTGGTTATTAATACGGAAGAAATGGGGGATGCGGTATGGATGTGGACAAATGGAAAACGGAGAAAGGAACAGGTATGCAAAACAGTCTTAGGGAACGTGCAAGGGACTCCATGCTCCGGCGGAGAAAGCAGGTCCGGACAAGAATTATTATGATGAATGCTGCACTTGCAATACTTATTGTAATGTGTGTGTTGGTGGTAAAACTCATTTCATTAAACAAACCGGGTGGCAGCAAAGATGAAGAAAACGCCGTACAGACAGTGCAGGCGGAGAAACAGAAAAAAAAGGCGTCACCGACGCCAAAACCGACGCCGACGCCGACACCGGAGCCGCAGGGAGCGGACAGGTGGCTCAGAAAGGATTTGGATGCAGATAAGCCAATGGTTGCATTGACCTTTGATGATGGCCCGTATGCTCCGGTTACGACAAAAATATTAAAAGTGGCGAAAAAGTACGATGCGAAGGTTACATTCTTTGCGGTGGGAAACCGGCTGAATACCTATAAGGATACGGTAAAGAAAGCATATGAACAGGGCTGCCAGATTGCCAGCCATACGTATGAACACCAGATTCTTACAAAGGTGGGACCAAAGCAGATTAAATCTCAGGTAAGCAGGGTAAATACGGTGTTAAACAAGCTTATTGGCTGTAAGACGACTGCGTTAAGACCGCCTGGAGGCGGCGTGAATGATACGGTCCGTAAGTATGTCGGACTTCCGATGATCTGCTGGAATGTGGATACGGAGGACTGGAAAAGCAGAAATTCGACAAAGGTGTTAAGCAGATGCAAAAACATCGCAGATGGCGATATTGTCCTAATGCATGATTTGTATCCATCGACTGCCAATGCGGTGGCAAAGCTGATACCAAGGCTTGTGAAAAAGGGATTTCAGTTAGTTACCGTAGATGAGCTGTTTTATTATAAGGGAATCAAGTTGGAAAATGGAAAGGTATATTTTGATGCCAAATAAAAAAGAAAAGCCTTGCTATTTGCATGATTGCTGTGTTATAATGCGATTTGTGTGATTTTTTCCGGCAGGAAAATATCATCAAATAAAAATAGTAAATGCTGCTGTGCGGGTGTACCGGACAGCCGGTATTTACCATTCTAATATATCGTTTTTTAATAATTTGGACTAAATGATACCTGCCCAAAATCCATATATGCAAGATTTTAGGCAGATGTCATAAGTCCGGTTAATTAAAAAACTTAATATTAATAAGTAATTTTTAAAGGAGAAATGTACCATGAAGAACAAGAAAAAAGGTATACTTTCCTTGCTGCTCGTACTGGTTGTGATTGGTCTGTGTACCTTTACCACGCTGGTTGGCTTTACAAAGCAGCATAAGGGAAGTGCAAAGAACATCAAGCTTGGTCTTGATCTTGCAGGTGGTGTGAGCATCACATATGAAGCAGTAGGTGATACTCCTTCTGCAGAGGAATTGGCAGATACCAGAAACATGCTGCAGAAGCGTGCGGAGGTGTATAGTACCGAGTCTTCCGTTGTAACAAGCGGGGACAGGCGTATCACGATTGATATTCCGGGTGTATCGAATGCCGAGGAGGTTCTGCAGTCATTAGGAAAAGAGGGTTCTCTTGATTTCGTAGCAGAAGATGACATGAGCTTTGAAAACGGAGAAGATGGTTCCCAGGTTCCGAAGTACACAAAGACGGTCTGCACCGGTAAGGATGTCAAGAATGCAGAGGCGAATACACAGCAGAATGAGATTTCAAAAAATAAAGAATATGTTGTGCAGTTAAAGTTCAAATCAAAGGGAACAAAGAAGTTTGCAGATGCAACAGAAGCAGCTTATCCGACCAATAAAAAGATTTACATTGTATATGATGGAAAAGTGCTTTCTGCTCCTGCAGTTCAGGCACATATTACAAGTGGTGAAGCGGTGATTTCCGGAAGCTTTAAGACGTATGATGATGCGGATGAGCTTGCTTCCATGATCCGTATCGGTGCGTTGCCGATTCAGTTAAAAGAAGTCCAGTCTCAGGTGGTGGGTGCACAGCTCGGTCTGAATGCCATCAATTCGAGCCTGATCGCCGGTGCAATCGGTTTTGGTCTTGTCGTACTGTTCATGATTGTGTTCTATCGTCTGCCGGGTGTGGCTTCCTCAATCGCACTTGTATTATATCTGGTGCTGATGTTAGTAGTTCTGAATGTATTGAATGTAACGCTTACCTTACCGGGTGTGGCAGGTATCATTCTGAATATCGGTATGGCAGTGGATGCGAATGTCATCATCTTTACCCGTATCAAGGAGGAGCTCGCAAAGGGAAAGACGGTACAGTCTGCCATCAAGCTTGGTTTTGATAAGGCGCTTTCCGCTATTGTGGACGGTAACGTAACAACGCTTATTGCAGCTTTTGTGCTTTATATAAAAGGTTCCGGAACCATCAAAGGTTTTGCTACCACGCTTGCAATCGGTATCATCTTATCCATGTTCACCTCTCTGGTGGTGACAAAGACGATTTTGAAGGCAATGTATGCACTGGGTGTGGACAAGGCTTCTTACTTTGGAACAGAGAAAAAGAGGAATACCATTTCGTTTGTACAGAATAAAAAGAAATTTTTTGCTTTTTCCGGCGTCATGGTGGCTGCCTGCATTATCATGCTGATCGTCAATGCACAGGGACGTTGCGGCGGGAATATCCTGAATTATGGTCTTGATTTTTCCGGTGGTACGACCTATGATATTACCTTTAATAATGATACAAAGATTGATGACACGTTAAAGAAGGATGTGGAAAAGCTGTTCATGGAAAAGAGCGGTTCAAGCGATGTTGTCATTTCTGAGGTAGCAGGTGCGAATGCACTTTCCGTAAAGACAGTGGAAATCTCAGAGGAAAAGCGTGCAGAGCTGACAAAGAGCCTTGAGGACACCTATAAGGTGGGCGAAAAGAATATCCAGAACCAGAATATCAGCTCTTCTGTATCAGATGAGATGCGTTCGGATGCGGTGATTGCCGTAATCATTGCAGCAATCTGTATGCTCCTTTATATCTGGTTCCGTTTCAAGGATATCGTGTTTGCAGGAAGCGCAGTATTGGCAATCCTGCACGACCTGGTATTTGTGATGTTGATTTATGCAGTAAGCAAGATTTCTGTGGGTAATACGTTCATTGCTTGTATGCTTACTATTGCCGGTTATACCATCAATGCGACTATTGTTATCTTTGACCGTATTCGTGAGAACTTAGGAAATAAGAAAACAGACGAGCAGCTGACAGTGCTTGTGAATGAGAGCATTACCCAGACACTGACGCGTAGTATCAATACTTCCATTACGACAGCAATCATGGTCATCATGTTAGCTGTCTTAGGTGTGGAGTCTGTCAGGGATTTTGCAATTCCGCTCCTTGGCGGTATCGTAATCGGAGCTTATTCTTCTGTATGTATTACAGGTACGCTGTGGTTCGCAATTAAGAGAGTGACAAAGACCGGAACAAAAAAGGCAGCGTAGGAAATGTGCATGGATAGAAAGCTTTTGGAGCGTGAGTGGAAACGCTTGTAAATGATAAAGGAAGAAATGTGCAGGAGGGTGTCACAGGAATGTGGCACCCTTTTCAAGTATTGAGGTTTTTCATTAGCCCGACTTATGATATCTGCCTAAGCTTTTGCATATATGGATTTTTGGCAGATATCATTTAGTCGGGGATATATAAAAACCGATATACTAAGGAATTGTAAATAATTAACTTGAACATCTTGCTTGTCTATTTTTCCGATTACGGCGTCAGAAAGCCTCGCTGTACCTCGGTACAGCTACGTT
>CADBMP010000080.1 GCA_902795775.1 uncultured Lachnospiraceae bacterium
GAGAAATGTGTTATTTTTGTATGATATAGAAAAAGGAACGATTTATGCGTTCCTTTTTTTCACCATTTGTGCTATTTAAAAATAAATACAAACCGAATCATTTTTATGTTTTTGCAACCTTTCTGATATATGAATCGTGTTATTGATGAAGGACCTTCAAAGAGAGAGGAGTGTAAATGTGAGACTGACAGTGGATGAAGTATATAAAAAATATGCGGACCGCATATTCGGGGCAGCGTTTAATGTTTGTCAGAACCAGGCAGATGCTGATGATGTGGTTCAGGACACCTTTATCAAATACCATTCATGGAAAAAAGAATTTTCTGATGAGGAACACATCAAAGCGTGGCTTCTGAAAGTGGCAATCAATCGTGCAAGAGATATTCGTACATCCTTTTGGCGAAAAAATAAGGTGACATGGGAAGATTATATGGAAGACCTTATCTTTGAGAAGCCAGAGGATGAACATATCTTTGAGGCGGTAATGAAGCTTCCCCAAAAGTACAGGACAGTGATTCATCTGTATTACTTTGAGGAATATTCCATAACAGAAATTACGGAAATTCTGCATAGCCGTGTGGGTACCGTTAAAAGTCAGCTGAGCAGGGGAAGACTACTCTTAAAGCAGATGTTAAAGGAGGAATGGGACTATGACGAATAAGGAAAAATATCAAAGGGCATTTCGGGTACTCCATGCCTCCGACAGAATGATGGAGGTAAGGAAAATGAAAAACACAAAGCGGATTTATATGAAAAAATTTGTACCTGTAGTGGCAGCAATCGTTTTGGCAGCGGGAATATCATCTACGGCTGCGTATGCGGCGGATATAGGCGGGATTCAGAGAAAGGTGCAGATTTGGATTCATGGTGATATGACAAATGCCGTCATGGATATCCAAAATGGAGAATACACCCTGACTTATCAGGACGAAAAGGGTAAGAGCCATGAGATTGGCGGAGGCGGTGTTGCCATTGATGAGTCTGGAAAAGAACGTCCCCTGACAGAAAAAGAACTCATGGAACAGTTAGATATGCCTGATGTAGAATGTGGTGAAGATGGTTCCATGAAAGTCTATTATCATAACCAGGTGCTTGATATCACGGATAAGTTTAAAGATGGTGTCTGCTATGTAAAGTTGACAGAGAACGGAAAAAATCTTTACATGACAGTAAAAGAGGATGGCAGTTTCGGCAGCAGTCCTCATAGTTATCCGGATCCTGATGATTTTAATTGATGGTTAAAATGGAACTGATTGCAGTATATGATTGCGGAAACTGCCGATATCTATGGAAGCAGCCGGTATTATTAACGAGGAGCAGAGAGCATTTGTGATGCTGTCTGCTCTTTGTATATTCTGGAATTGCTGAAAATAAAGGTTTTTCTGGCTGTTGTTTATAACGAATGAAAACAAACCGAGGTTTCACATGGTTAAAAATAACAACCATAAGTTTCAATCTACGCTTACATAAACATGTTTAAACTACAAATAGTATGTGCTAGTGCCTTCGGTGTTTCCTTTATGAAATTTAAATATTTTGATCATTGCTTTACATTATCTATATAATGCTATATAATATATAGAGTGAAAGGAGATGAACAATATGGCACAGATAAATTTTAGGGTAGATGATGAGCTGAAGATAAAAGCTGAGAAAGTATGCGAAGATATGGGAATGAATATGACAACCGCCCTTAATATCTTTCTTGTAAAGCTTACAAATGAGCGACGCATACCATTTGATGTAACTGCAGATCCGGATTCATTTTATAGTGAGGAACATATTGAGATGCTTGAGAGACGTATTGCGGATATAAAAGCTGGACGAAATGTTCATGAACATGAACTGATAGAGGTAGACTGATGAAAAAGATTTGGCAGGATGAAGCGTGGGAAGATTACCTTTATTGGCAGACGCAAGACAAGAAAACGCTTAAAAAAATCAACAGGCTATTGAAAGACATAGACCGTAATGGTTACCAATGCACAGGAAAACCCGAAGCACTATCGGGAAATCTGGCAGGATTTTGGAGCGTAAGGATTGATGCGAAAAACCGAATCGTGTTTCGGATAGAGGGCGATAATCTTGAAATAGCTGAATGTGGATCGCACTATGGCGATAAATAGATATATGGAAGTCCGGTCATAAGTAACAGACTTCTGTTTTTATGTATTTCAAATTTTTATTTACAAAGAAAACAAAGGGAAGAATCACAACTGATATTAGGTGATTCTTTCAAAATTCTAACAAAAATGAAACCGGAATCTGCGGATATGATATTTGCAGATCCACCGTACTTTTTAAGTAATGACGGTATCACCTGTCAAGGCGGGAAGATGGTTTCAGTAAATAAAGGCTCATGGGATAAGCTTTCAGAAAGTTAAACCAGCGTCGGAGAGAAGCATAAGTTTAACAGAAAGTGGATTAGGTTATGTAAGAAAGTATTAAAGCCAAATGGTACAATATGGATATCGGGAACGTTACACAATATTTATTCGATAGGTATGGCATTGGAGCAGGAAGGTTTCAAGATAATTAATAACATAACATGGCAGAAAACAAATCCACCACCAAACTTAGCATGTCGATGTTTCACACATTCTACGGAAACTATTTTATGGGCAAAGAAGAATGAAAAGAAGTCCCGGCATTTTTTTGATTATCAAAAGATGAAAGAAATGAATAATGGTAAGCAGATGAAGGATGTGTGGACAGGTTCATTGACAAAACAATCAGAGAAAACAGAAGGAAAGCACCCTACACAGAAACCGGAATACCTGCTTGAAAAAATTGTATTAGCGTCTACGGAGGAAGGACAAGTAATATTAGATCCTTTTTGTGGCTCCGGAACTACTGGAGTGGAGGCAATGCGATTTGGGCGGAAGTTTATTGGAATAGATATAAGTGAGGAATACTTGGAAATTTCTAAGAAAAGATTGGAGAAGGTAACAGATGGCGAATAGTGATTTTGATGAATGGCTGAGTAAATTCAGACCAAGTATATCAAGTTATGATTATTATATTGACTTTGAAAAAGTTGTAAGAAATGTAGAAGAGATCAAAGTTGAATTAAATATTTTGAATGTATTGATAGGTTCAAAAAACA
>CADBMP010000081.1 GCA_902795775.1 uncultured Lachnospiraceae bacterium
AGCCTGCCTCAGTCAGGGATGTGGCATCTGTAATGGCAAGCGGAACATGCAGCATTTTTGCCAGGGTCTTCACCAGATACGTCTTACCGGAACCGGTAGGACCCACCATCAGCATGTTGGACTTTTCAATTTCCACGCCATCGTCTTCTTCCATATCATCGTTCAGCACGCGTTTATAATGATTATACACATTTACAGAAATCACTTTTTTTGCAGACTCCTGCCCCACGACATACTCATCTAACGCCGCTTTGATGACATGCGGAGCTGGCAGATGTGCAATATCAAAAATGCCCTCCTGCTCCTCTTTCTTTTCTTCTTTCTTTTTTTCTGCGCGCTTCTTTAATTTCTGCTTTTTCGGAATCTCCATCTGCTCCGGAAGTTTCCCGCCAAACATATCCATGTACGGCGGCACACCGAACATGGGACCCATCTTATCCATGGAATTAAATGTTTTCTGCATACAATCGCTGCAGATGCAGATATTGTTCGGAATGTGGATCATCTTTCCTGCCACGCTTTCCGGTCTTCTGCATAAGTAACATACATTTTCATACTCTGAATCATTATCTTTATTTTTTTTATCCTCTGACATTCTTTTCCTCCTGATAAAAAATAGTTCTTGCCCTATCCAAAAAAATGTGCTATATTAGTTATATTGAAAATGTTTCCGTAGCTCAGCAGGATAGAGCGACCGCCTCCTAAGCGGTAGGTCGGGTGTTCGAATCACCTCGGGAACGTTTTTTTTATGCCTTTTTTCAAAGACAGTTACACCTCACACGTTTTTGTGCGAGTAAAATGTGAAGTGTAACCAAAAAACGTCAGCCTGTGAACAAGTAATTTTAAAAATCAAAAAAATTCTTTCCAAAACTTTCCCTTGTATTTTTATGTTTTTTCCCATGATGCAGACCGGATTTTCTTTTTTCCTTTTGTGCTTTTGGTGCCTGCTTTTCGTAATATCTTCTGGAGTTCCTTCTGCGCCGTCCTGAATCCGGCTTTCCGTTTCTTCTCTCTGAACGCCTCCTCCTGCGGTAATTCCTTCTGGCACGTTTATTCCTGTACCCGCCGGTGCTTCTGTCCCTTCTGTGAACGTGGAATCTTGGCAGACGAATCCTTGGAAGCCGGAAATTTCTTCCATAACGGATAATCAAAAATATCAACAGGGCTGCTCCAAGTACCGCCAGAACAATCCTCACTGCCGTAAACCCAAAAAAGGTTCCTAAGCCTTTCCTGATGTTCCGCCAGAATGTCGCATTTTCCTCATCCTTTTTCCGTTTTGCCTCCATCTCATCAATTTCCTTGTTCATGATTTTTCTGGAAGCAGAATCCAGGGACTTTGTATCATCTTCCTGTTTCTTGGTGTAAATGATATTGGAAAAACCAACTGTCTTGCCCTTATACGTGTATTTTACCTCACCAATGACATTATCCCCCTCCTTTAGCCCGTTATTCTTCATATCAATATAAGAAATGGTCTGCTTTGCCTGCGAAAGCTTAACTCCTTTTGGCAGAACCACAGAAGATTCCTCTGATAAATGCACCGGAGAATTTTTCCTGTCAAAATAACTTCCATATGTATTGAACAGGGAATCATTTATTCCGGCATCTGCTTCACTTACTTGATATTTCCTGTACTTTTCAAAACCAAAATTTAAAAGCGTCGTCGTATCCGTATATTCATTCGGCTCACCATTTTTAGGGCTGCCGGATTTCATGACTACGCACACTAATTCCATGCCATCCTTCTCTGCATAAGTCACCAGCGTACTTCCTGATATCCTGGTAAAGCCTGTCTTTCCACCATTACAGTATTTATACGCATATTTCGGATATTTATGTGGATTCACCATTTCATGATGATTCAGCCAGTAACGCTCCGTTTTATGCTTATTCGTCTTTGGACAGGTATAGGATTTGGTTCCTGTGACCTTGCGGAACAGGTCATTTTTCATGGCTGCCCTGGCAATCACCGCCATATCATGCGCCGATGTAATATGCTTTGGATCCGGCAGGCCGTTTGGATTATTAAAGTGCGTATCCTTTAGTCCTAATTCCTTTACCCTTTTATTCATCAGGTTCACAAATTCCTTTACGGAGCCTGAAACATGCTCCCCGACTGCAAGGCAGACCTCATTTGCCGATTCCAGCATGATTGCATACAGACATTCCTCTATGGTCAGTTTTTCTCCCGGCTCAGAATATACAGTAGAATCTCCCGCAGAAATCCCGTATGCTGCAGCCGGAGAAACCGTCAGGATTTCATTTGGAGAAGCATTTTCAGCAGTAAGCATGGCCGTTAAAATCTTTGTGATGCTGGCAGGATAATACTTTTTATGCATATTCTTCTGATAAAGGATTGTTCCAGTGGATAATTCCATAACAATCGCAGAACCACAAGACAGACCCCGTGCTTTCTGTGCAGAAAGCTTTGGCCATTTGCCGCCTGCCGCCTGTACTGTTTTTGTACCGGAAGCATGTAACAACCCGACATCAGACACCGGAATCCCGGACAGGACAGCCATTACGCATAACATACAGATCAGTCTTTTTCCACCCTTAAACACTTTGCTTATTTTCATCACATTCCTCCCAAGATCTATTTTCTATCTGCCGCAAACTTCAGTATATCACACAATCCACCCAAAAGACAAGCATTGTCCTAATACCAGAAACGCCAAAAAGATACGTGGTTACAAGAACACGAACATGTGAAGTGTAACGATACATGCTGCGCTACCGCGTCAGCTTATATAAATTGGTATCGTTTGCAAAATTGCTCATTTCATATAAAATCAGAATCTGGTCATAATTTTCCCCGGCAATCAATTTGCTCACAGACGCATTATAATACCTTAAATCAATCATGGTAATTTCTCCATAGCTTTCCATCAAAAAAGGAACAAAACTGTTTGCAAAGGAATCCTTTATGACCAGCATCCTCTTTTTTGCTTTCGTGTGGCTTGAAATCTGCGTCTCCCCGTAATTCCCACCAAAAAAGTACGCATATTTGTCCTTTTTCATCAAGCTTTCCACATCATAGATCCCATTCTTTTTTTCCCCGTCACTGACCACCTCTGCCTGCGGCACATTCACCGCCGCATAAAAATCATCCGGCTTTGCCCCAGGTGCCAGTGCCTTTGAATACATGCTGCCGTAAAAGGAATCTGAAATCTTTTTTGCAGAAAAATAACTATAAATGTGCTTCTGCTGTTTTGTCTGTTCGCAGTAAGACGCATACGCCGCATACGCCCCCAAAAGCGTCCAGTGGTGGTCCGTCTTAAAGTACACCTGATTCTGCTTTGCATACTGCTCCATCTGTGTATAAACATCAATATCCTTTGTTTCCTTCAAGACAGTGGAAGCCTCCCTGTACATTGCCTGTGCATCATAATACGGTGCATTTGACGGCAGATACTCCTTCAGCACCACAGCAGGGGAAGGCACCAGGATCAGGCTTGTTTTTCCCTGATTTTTCTGCCCCAGATACTCCACATATCTTAAATTATTCAGATACTGTTTCTGGTCGATTTCCCTCTGTCTGGTCTTCGCAAAGAGATATCCGTCCTTTCCAAAGTAAACATCACCGACATCCTTAAACCCCATGGCAAGCTTTGATGCAGTAGAGGTCTTCATGAAAAAATCCCTCGCCGGAAACTGGTCACTAAACGCACTTTCATATTTTTCCTGATATTCCCCGGACAAGACCGACTCTGCAGTGATTTCCGGAAAACCGTTCAAGAATCTGTTTTCATTTTCTGAATATTCCCTGACAGGCAGGAATGCAGAACATATGCCCAGAACTGCTAAAATCAGAACCACCGGAATACTATAAAATATATAAAATCTTCTGTCCATTTTTCATACCCTCTGTTCCTGTCATAAGTTTACTTTCCTATTTTTCTTCAAAGCGGTTACTTTATTCCAATCCGGATATATCATAGATAAATTTACTTTTTCTCCGGACTGTTACTGTCGAATGGTCATTTAAAACCTGAAATACAAAAACGGATTATACGACCCGCCAATCAGCATTCCCAGGCTGAAGAACAAAATCAAAACTGTATAGACACAATATGCAGCATAAATAACGATTTCCCCTTTTTTCCTTTCTGCTTCCCCTTTCTCCCGCAAAATCCTCTCTTTGCACCATGCAAAGAAACGTTCCGGCAGGGTCGTGGAAGCAAAAACCAGAATCAAAAGAAAGAACAAGTGTGTCCGCCACTGATAAGCCGCCAGTTCATTGATGAAATCCCCGCGCATGCAGAACATGGTCTTCAAATAAATTCCCATTCTCCCAAAGTCCTCATTTGCAAAAAGCATCCAGCCTGTCACAATAACCAGCTTTGTATAAATATGCTTTAAGATCACAGGCCATGTTTCCAACTCTTTCCTGAGTACCATTTTTTCCACCAAAAGCACAACAAAATAATACAGTCCCCATAAAACAAAATTCCAGGAAGCCCCATGCCAGAAACCGGTCAGGAACCAAACAACAAACATATTAAAAATCTGCCTCTTTTTCCCCTGCCTGTTTCCTCCAAGACTGACATACACATAATCCTTGAACCAGCCGCTGAGGGAAATATGCCACTTTCTCCAAAATTCCGTAATACTCGTTGATTCATATGGGTGCATGAAATTCTCCGGAAAGGAAAAACCAAACATGGTTCCAAGTCCTATCGCCATATCAGAATACCCGGAAAAATCAAAATAAATCTGAAAGGTGTATGCAAATGCGCCAAGCCATGCTCCCGCCACACTCAGCTCTTTGGGAGAAGCAGCAGAAATATCTGACCACAAAGCCCCAATCTGATTGGCAAGAATCACCTTTTTTCCAAGCCCGATAAGAAAACGCTGCAGCCCCAGAGTCCACTGCTCTACTGTCACCACGCGTCCCTTCATCTGCTTTTCCACCCATTTATACCTGACAATGGGACCCGCAATGAGCTGTGGGAACATGCTGACGTACATGGCAAAGGAAATAAAATCATGCTGTGCCTTTACCGTCCCCCGATATACATCAATCGTGTAAGACATGGTCTGGAACGTATAAAAGGAAATCCCAATAGGAAGTGCCAGATTCAGAAGTCCCAGTTCAGAGGAAGTAATCTGATTGAAACTGGATATCAGAAGGTCTAAATATTTATATACAAAAAGAATGCTTAAGTTCCCGGCCAGCGAAACAATGAGCACAATTTTTCTGCATTTTTCCTTCAGTTCCCTGGAAAGCTTTTTTCCGCCCGGAAGTACATCCTGTTCGTCAAAGTATTCCAAAAGCCTTCCATTGACATAATCAAAAACAGTAGAAAAAAGCATGATGAGAATATACTTTGGTTCTCCCCACGCATAAAAGAACAGGCTTGCAAGGAAAAGCCAGAAATTTCTGCATTTTTCCGGGCAGACCACATACACCACCAGAACCACCGGCAAAAAAGCACATAAAAATACCAAACTGCTAAAAACCATTTTTCCCACCTTCAAGTCCCGCTTGCGGGATTTGTTCCCCGCTGCCCGCAGGCAGCACCTCTTCAATATACCACAAAACTGTCCATGTTTTTTGGACATAACAGAGTTTGCTGCTTTTGCAAACTCCGAATG
>CADBMP010000082.1 GCA_902795775.1 uncultured Lachnospiraceae bacterium
AAGCTTTTTTTTGTTTCTTCTTGCAATAAATTCCAGCCACCCTGCCACATCAAACTGCTCCTTTGCGCCAAAGGTGATATATTCCCCTTCGCTTAACCCACAGCACCTCTGGTCCAT
Organism: uncultured Lachnospiraceae bacterium; assembly: GCA_902795775.1. Classification (GTDB taxonomy): domain Bacteria; phylum Bacillota; class Clostridia; order Lachnospirales; family Lachnospiraceae; genus Butyribacter. The sequence continues at coordinate 118 of CADBMP010000082.1, forward strand.
GAACAAAAGATTGCATCCATTTTCATGAAGGAACTGTGCCGTATAAGCAAAATCACCAAAACCGGTTCCTTTATATCCATGGCTCAAAAGCACAAAACGCTTTGCATCCTTTGCAGGCAGATAATACGCATGGAGAAGGAGCCCGTCATTGCTTTTCATATAACAATCCTGCATATGCTGCTCACGGCACCATTCCTTTCCAGCCTCATACTCCTGTTCAAAACCATTTCTTGGGTGGTTGATCTGCATATGCTTAAAGGTGAACCATTTTCTTTTTACCTCTTTTTTCTCCCCTCTTTTACAACGGACGATCAGCTTAAAAAACGACCATCCCAGTGACATAAAAGCACTCACTCCAAGTAATGAAGCTACACTGATTTTTGCTGCTTTATTTTTCATATTCTGCATCCTCATCTATCATTCCAATTCCTTCACGACATCTGATAACTGCACCTTCCCATACACAACTCCGTCCCTCTCCCCAATCCTTTTATCCAGACCACAAAGTGCGCACTTATACTCAGGTGAAACAGAAATCTCTTTAAAATAATATTCTTTTCTTTCCAAAACATCCGTCATAAATTTCACACGTATATTTCTATCCTGTCCGGATGCAAAAAACTCCCCCGCACCCGTCTTTTCCGGCAATGGAAAACACGTCGTCTCCACATCAGAAAGCAGAATGGAAAAGGAATCCAATGGCAGGTAAAGCCCCTTTCCGACTGCCTTAATAAAGCTTTCCTTTAATGTCCAGAATCGGTAAAAAAGCTCCCTTTTTTCCTCCTCTGTTTCCTGTGCCAAAAGCATTTCATACTCATAAACAGAAAAAAATCTTTTTGCGAGCTTCAAACGGCACTCTGAAAGCTTTTCCACATCACACCCGATTTCTTTTTCTGAAACTGCACAGACGGCATACTCTCCAGAATGGGACAGATTGAAATAAAATCCCTCTGCCCCTTCTACATAAGGTTTCCCCTCTTTTCCATATTTTATGCTGACGTTATCCGTCTGTATTCCCCATTTTTTCATGCATGAGAGGAGCAGCAGGAACGCACCTAAAGACAGCCGTTTGTCATTTTCCATACGCAGCCGGTCTATCTTTCTTTGGCGTTCCTGCGGAAGTTTCCGGTACACCCTTTGAAAAAGAGCTTCTTCGCTAAGTTCGGAAACAGATGCCGCATAAACTAAAACATCATACATGCTCCATTTTCCAGAACGCTGCACTATACGGCGGCAGCTCACTTCCCCCGCCAAAATCATGTAATGTTCCGGTAATCAGCTCCTCTGCCTGCCCGGACCTTGCATCAAAATGCGCTGTGAACGGCTCACTGTCTGCATTGATGGCAACCAGCACACGTTCTGTTTCACACTTTCTTTCAAAGATGCACTGCTTATTCGTTAAAATAATGGAATGAAAATCTCCGTAATTAAGTGCTTTACTTCCTTTTTTCGCCTCCGCAAGCTTTGCAATCCACTCCGTCAGCTCATTTTCCTCCGGCTCTGCAAAGCATGGTCTGAGTGCCGGGTCGCCTTCGCTCTTGTTCGCTTTTGCTCCCCACTCACTGCCGTAATAAACACAAGGGATTCCCGGCATTCCGAACGCCAGTGCATAGATGAGAGGAAGATGCTTTTCATTTGTCAGGACACTGGCAATCCTGCTGACATCATGATTATCCACAAAACTCAAAAGGTGCTTACCCTTATATAACGTCCACTGCTCCGGTCCAAACTGGCGCATGAGTGAATGGACAATCTCAAACATGTTCATGCTGTTAAAGCTGGAATGCAGCCCTTTATAACATTCATAATTCGTGGCACTATGGCACATGCCGTCATTGACGAACTGATTATAATCCCCATGCAGAAGCTCACCCAATAAAAAGAACTCCGGTTTTATGGTATTTGCCAGATCACGCAGACGCCTTAAGAAATCCTTATCCAGACAATAGCAGACATCCAGACGCAGACCGTCTATGTCAAATTCATCTACCCATCCCTTAATGGCTGAAAAAATATGCTGGATGACCTCCTCGTTCCTAAGATTTAACTTTACCAGGTCATAATTTCCTTCCCAGCCCTCATACCAAAGTCCGTCATTATAATTGGAATTTCCGTCAAATGCGATTCTTGCGAACCAGTCCTTATATCTGGAACCTTCCCGGTTCTGCAGCACATCCTGAAATGCAAAAAATCCTCTGCCCACATGATTAAATACACCGTCTAAGACCACCTTGATTCCTTCTTCATGCAGCGCATCACAGACCTTTTTGAAGTCTTCATTTGTCCCAAGCCTGGTGTCAATCTTTGTATAATCACGAGTATTATATCCATGCGTATCGGATTCAAAGACCGGTGAAAAATAAATGGCATTGATTCCCATTTTTTTGATATGAGGAATCCAGTCAATCACCTTCAAAATACGATGCTCCAGGACACCATCATTCTCAAACGGCGCACCACAAAAGCCTAACGGATAAATCTGATAGAACACACTTTCATAAGCCCACATAATCTCATCTCCATTCTGTATAATATTTTTCTCCCACTCATTATCCGAAACATTATATCCACAAGGGAAAAAGGGAGTCTCATGAATATAATCCATAAATTAACTTTGCTGTTTTTGCAAAGCTGTCTTCTCTATTATAACCATACTGCATGGAAAACACAAGTAAAACTCATTTTTACCCTGAGTTATGGATATGTAACATTTCTTTTATTTTCTCACCTGCAATCTGGCAAGAGAAACATAATGCTTCACATTGAATTTTTCCGGTGCGTTTTCATTCAGCATCTGCATATGCTCCTCATTCCATGCATTAAGCTGCGCTTCATTCATTGCCGCACCTACTCCCCTGCAGGCGCGCATACGGCCATGCCACCCTTCTCTTGTAAATGAAACATCCACCCGAAACTCCTTTTGTAATACCAGCTCAAAATCCGCAAGCAGCTCATCCGGCACAAAAACAGGATGAACCGTATC
>CADBMP010000083.1 GCA_902795775.1 uncultured Lachnospiraceae bacterium
AGACGTACCGTAAAGACCGAGCCCTGGCCATATGTGCTTTCCACGCGGATTTCCCCCCGCATCAGCTCCACCAGGTTCTTCGTGAGGTTCAGGCCCAGCCCTGTTCCCTCAATATTGCGGTTCCTTCGCTCATCAACACGTAAAAAGCTCTTGAAAATGGCTTCCTTGTCCTCGTCCCGGATTCCAATACCGGTATCATGCACACTGAACACCAGATCCATCACCGCATCTCCCTTTCTTCCAATATCCACAGAAAGGCGCACTGTACCTTTTTCTGTGTATTTTACCGCATTCGACAAAAGATTGTTCACCACCTGCCGTATGCGCACCTCATCCCCATACAATCTGGAAGGAATCATCGGGTTAAAGCTAATCTCAAATTCCAGCCCTTTTGCCATGCTTCTGGAATGTGCAATCTGATAGCAGTCGTTCACCACAGAAAATATATCATACTCTACCGGATTGATTTCAAATTTTCCCGCTTCAATTTTTGACACATCTAAAATGTCATTTACCAGTGAAAGAAGTGTCTGGCTGGAGCTCTGGATATTCCGGCAGTATTCTTTTAACTCATCATTGTCACCGCACTCCCTTATGAGCATGGTATTCATTCCCATAATTCCGTTGATCGGGGTACGGATTTCATGTGACATATTCGCTAAGAACAGATCCTTTGCACTGTTCGAGCGAACCAGCTCCTCCTCGTGCTCCTGAATCTTTTTCCTCTGTTTTTCATACACGTATGCCTGATATTTATAAATAAAGCCCAGAATCAGAACCACAATGATCAGGGTCTGTATCACATCATCCATGGTATATTCCTGTGTCACAGAAATCACAAGCTCCGGGTGAAGCTCTCCCAAAATGATGCACCCGACCATGACTGCCAGATTGACAATAAACATCAGGTAACAGATCCAGCCGGTCAGAATCATCCAGTCAAATAAAAGCCCCATCAGGAACCATAGTGACATTCCACTGTGAATTCCTCCTGAAAGAAAATACATGACAGGAAATATCCCCATGTTCGCCAGGGAACAAATGATAATCCCCGCCTCCATCCATTTTCTGCGTGAAATGGACAAATAGAGACAGAAATGAACCACCACCAGCATCGCTAATACACTGAAAAAGCTTTCATATCCACCAATAAAAAGATTGACAATATTTGTAATTGCTCCTCCCAAAAGCGCAGCAAAAAGAATCAGATTCAAAATTCTCTGACGAATCGGAAACTCCTCATTTGCAAGCATTTCCGTCATTGTCTCCCTGAAATCCCGGTAACGCTCTTTCCAGCCTTTGGAATTTTCCTTCTCACTTTGCATTCTCTGCTTTTTCGCAAACATCAGCCCAAAAGTATCTTTTCCACAGTTACATGCCATTGCCGGGGATGTTTCCACCAGATATATCTTTTCAAAGTGTATATATTTTTCTACTTCTTTTTTTATGATTTCCAGCTTTTCATCGCTCAATCCAGAATAAACAATCATCAGAATCTCTGAATCTATCCTCCACGAAGCGCCCAGCTGACGCTTAATATAAGAACGAATTACATTATCCCATCTTCCCACATGGATTCCACAGGAACGCAGCCTGCTTTTTTTCATCTGAAATTTGGGATGCAGGAGCAGACGGTCACAGAAATCCCTGGACATGTGGGAAATCCTGTCGCTCTTATCCATATAGTAAAGACTTTTTGAAATAAAGCTGGAGGAAACCGCTTTGCTGTATTTCATAATTTCTCCGCAGATTTCTTCTGCCCCCATGCCTTCCTGAACAAGCATGGCAGCCTTTCTGGCCACAAGTGCCACTCCACTGGAAATCTGTCCGGAATCAAGCACCATCACTCCCTGAATCCTCGCTGCCGCTTTACAGGCAAACTTATACCCCGGACTAATATGCTTTCCGGTCGAAATGTGAATGATGCGCTCCGCAAACATCAGCTTTTCTTTAAAAAATGCCTGATATTCGTCTGCACCCGGCATGTTGGACTTTGCCACATTTTCTTTTTTCCCGATAAAGCGCAAAAGCTCACCTGTGTCCATCTCCTCCCCATCTACGAACCTTCCCTGTCCGGTCACAACAAAACATGGCATGACTGCAATCGGGAGTTTCTGGAGAAATTCCTTTGGAACATCACAGACACTATCTGTCGTAATCAAAATTCGATACCTGTCACTCATATTTTCCTCATTCCTGCGCCGTTCCTGCCGCACACAAATAATACCATGACCTTCAGTCTGCTGCTTTCCCCGGCAGATATTTTTCCAGAATCTTGCCGAGTTTCTTTGATTCAATCGGCTTTGAAATGAAATCGTCAAAGCCCTCCCCAATAAAACCATCCTTCGCACCGCTTACTGCATTTGCCGTAAATACAATAATCGGCTTATCCTTATAAAATCCATTCCTGACCTGGCGGATTTTTTTCATGGCTTTTATTCCGTTCATCTTAGGCATCATATAATCCATAAAAATAATATCATATGCTGCCACGCTGCACTTTTCCACTGCCATTTCACCGCTGCTGCACACATCCACATGGATTCCGGCTTTTTCCAGATGACCTCTCGCCACCACCAGGTTCATCTCTTCATCATCGACCACAAGTGCCCGGTAGACCTTTTCCGAATCGTCCTTTACCGTTCCCGTCTTTTCCAGCTCAGTGCTTCTAAGCGTTCCCATCAATGTGTCGCGCAGATGATTGATGACAGCCACCACAAAAACCGGTTTATACATTACATCCACAAGACTTCCCTTCTGCGTGTTAAAGCCCCGGTCCGCCAATACACAGACAGACATCTTTTTCGCCATCTCATCATAATAATCCGGCTCTATTTCATACTCCCAGTTCGCAATATAAAGATGTGTGAGCACACCGGAAGCACACATCTCCTTCACCTCCTGCATGGAATTTGCAGATGTTACATCTATCCCGAATTCTTTTCTGATATTTCCGATCATGGTACGAAAATATACATTCATTTCCGAACGGACATACTTTTCCTGGTTAAAATAACAAAGTACATGATATTTCTCCGGATGCTCCAGGGTCAGGGAATGTTCCTCGGAACGCACCTCCTGTGGAATGCTCACATGTACATGCGTTCCATTATCTGAGCTGCTTTCAATCTTCAAAAAGCCATTCATTGCCGTTACAATCCCATGTACAATGGAAAGCCCAAGCCCCAGCCCTCCGGTGTTGCGTTCTGCACTGTTATCTCCCAGATAAGACCCTCTGAACAGACGTTTCTGCTTTTCTGCGGAAATGCCGCACCCGGTATCCCACACATCAATATTCAGATTAATCCCGTATTTTTCTTTCCTTCCCTTGATATATAAAAATACGCCTCCGGCTTCCGTAAACTTGACCGCATTATCCAAAAGGGCTGAAATCAGTTTTTTTAACCGGTCTGCATCTCCATACAGCACCTTTGGCAAAGAAGGATCCATATCCACAGCAATATCGATTGTGTTTTTTCTCCTCTGGTCCTGGAGCAGAGCACTTTTTTCCTCATCACAGACAATGCTTACTGCATCATTGATGACAGACACAGGCTCATATTCGTCACAGGTCAGGGAAAAATGACCCGTTTCAATTTCTGAATAATCCAGTACATCACTTACCTGCCTGAAAAGCCTTCTTCCTGCGCTGCTGATGACCCCGATTCCTCTTTTTTCCCTTTCGGTCAATTCTCCATTCAAAAGCATTTCACTGATTCCGTTGACTGCATTGATCGGCGTGCGCAGCTCATGTGACATATTGGACAAAAAAAGCTCATTTTCTTTCTGCGATTCCATCAGAAGCTCCTTTGTCTCCCGAAGCTCACACTCCACATTTTCATACTGATTGACAAAGGATACAGATATCAGGCAGGCTGCGAGCAGACAGACAACCCCCAGAATAATCCTTGAAATCACAATCTGCTCTGTATGTACCCCCAGATAGTCCGTAAAAATGATATTTCCCAATAAATAAATGATAAAGGATGCAGCCACCATAAAGAGGATCCTCTTGTCATGTTTTTTGGAAAGCATAATAATCAAAAGGCACAACAAAATCGGGACATCCGTAATGGTGGAACCCTGCAGTGCATAATATCCTAATACCACCAACATCATAAACACATACAGATACAGTCTCGTATCATCACTAAATATTTTCTTAATGTGAACAAACCAACATATAAGAAGGCCGCCGGTGATAGGCAAAATTGCCAGAGGCTCCCAGTCTGAAATCAATATTATTACGACCAAAAGCAGGCTTAAACTGGTATAAGCCGCCAACAGCATGATATGAAATGAAATCTGATGCTCTTTATCCATTCTTTCCCCATTTCTGCGCTGATTCCCCTGCGCATATACAGTTTACATTTTTCCGGACACTTCACCTGCAGGCAGCGGTCCTGCCTGAATCCGGAATCCACTTCAACATCCTGTGATATGGATGCTTTATCGTCAGAAAATGGAGCGGTCCATTTTTTCAATCTGTGCCTCTCCTGTTTCTGCAAGCGTCCGGAAAGTGTCTATGGTCTTTTTCATTACCGGAAGTGCTTCCTGCCTGTAACGTGAGAGGTCCTCCAATGCGTCCATGGTATCCTGGAAGGACTGCTGCAGGACTTCCGGCGAAACCATTGCTTCTGAAGCCTGTTTTTGTATCTCGGCCCCCTGCTCTTTTAACATTTTTGAGGTTGCAGCAATCATATGGTTCGTTGTTTCGTTCAGGGCATTTACCTTTTCCAAAACAATCTTCTGATTATACAGGGCTCCTGCCACTGTAACTGCTGTACGCAATGCCGTTACGGTCACATTTTCTGCACGGTCTACGGAGCGTATCAGCTCTTTGTTATTTTTTCTGATGATGTTCATGGCAATGATTCCCTGCTGCCCCACTGTGAGCACCTGCTGAAAATCCTCAATACGCTGGCGAAGCGGAAATAAGATTTCCTCCTCCACGAACTTGATTTTTTCCGGGTCGGTTCCTGACACTTTTGCAGCTTCCACCTGCTCTGATACGCTTTCATCCAGCTTCATCCCAATCTCTATATTCTGCTTCATCTTTTTTACCATCTGACGGAGCTCACCTTCCTCAGTTTCTAACGTAATGTTATCATTCTGAAGGGTATGCTTTCCCTTCTCTAAGGATTTCACGATTTCGGCAATCTCCTGATCTGCAGTCTTATATTTTTCAAAATATCTGCGGACCGGATTAAAAAGCTTTCCAAGAGGACCGCTCTTTACAAAATCAATTCCGGACGGGTCTAAATCCTTCATTTTAATGGTCAGGTCGGAAAGCCCCTTTGCGACTTCGCCGGTTTCACCGCCCTGTTTTTCAAACATCCCAATGCGCTTATTTAAAATGGCATTCTGGTTCCTGACGGTCTTCATTTCATCCAGTCCAAAGGTCTCAATGACCTCCACATATTCTTTTCTTTCCTGGATATTGTCAAGATCCACCTCCATGATCTGCTTTGCCCGGTCCCCCGCCAAACCTTTGATGGCAGTTTCCTCCTTTGGTGTGGGAGCAATGGCAAGAGCCACCTCCTCCTTTACTTCATCCTCATTTGGCAGTTCTAAAGAAAATCCCATAATTTCTTCTCCTTTCACGTTCTGTTTCTTATTTTACATATTCGCATTAAACAGCTGTTTTAACTGATACACCACATCATCTGTATCTGCATTGATGGAAACGCCTTCGTTGATGCCTGCCAGTTTCTGCATGGCATCAAAGTCCCCATTGTAACAGATGGTATATACCGGAATTTTTAACCCCTTCATGACCGGAGAGATGTCAGAAAGACTGTAGCCTTCGTTTGTTTCTCCGTCAGACAGGACAAAAATCATTGGTTTTATTTCCGGATTTTGTTTCATATATTTTATAAGCATATCCGCAGCCACACACACACCGTCAAAGGTTGCGGTGCCGCCGGCCGCAGTCAGGCTTTCAACCGTTCCTTTGAACAGGGACTGCTGGTTCATATCGAACTGTCCCAGTGGAAGCTCAATGGTCACATCATCGGAATAACTGATGAGACCAATATGGTTTTCTTTATTGATATACTGGATTGCATTGGACAGCGAATTTTTTAACATCTGAATCGGCTCACCATCCATGGAGCCGGACACGTCTGTTACAAACACACATGCCACCGGCTTACTGTCTTTATTTTCTTTGTACAAGGCTTGTGCATCAATGAGTTCGGAACCGGAGTATTCCGTAGAAAGTACGTGATACCCCTCCGGCTTTTCATTAAAGCCGTCCTCCTTTGCCAGTGCGTTTCCTTTCTTTTTGACAAATGCAGCAAATTCCTCCAGGATTTTCTGTGCATTCTCTCCTTTTCCACCTTTTACATAAACCAATGGATTGTTATGTTTGAATCCATATGGTACAAATTCATAATTTTTGGACAAATTTCCATCTGATTTATAAGACTGGTATTCGGAAACAAACATATCAAAGGAACCGTTTTTTGCTGCATCTACCATCTGTCCGGTGGTCATGGCAACAAACGGGATGTTTTTCTGAAATGCCCGGAATGCCGAAACTGCTTTATCTGATGTAATGTTTCCGGCATCATAGGAATCTAATAATGTCACCAGAAAATTCAATCCTGCAGCGGATGAAAACGGGTTGGTATATCCCACAGACATCTTTCCGTCTGAAACTGCCTGTGCTGCTGCTTTTACATCTGCCGCACCGTAAAGCTCTTTTAAATCTCCTTTGATTTTTTTCTTCATGACAAGCCCGGCGTAATTTTCTACCAATGAGTCGGAAATGTAGGAAAGTGCGGCTCCTTTTTCCTCTGCCATTTTTACAAATAAGTCGTTTGATGGCGAAATTGCATCCGGCACATATTTCCCGGAAGCAACATAATCCACCTGCTGTCCGGATGACACTGTCCTTAAACGGATGGAAACATTCTCTCCATCCACCGTTACTCCTGATGAATTAAATTCCTCTGCCATCTCTTTTAAAAATCCGTTTCTTCCTTCTCCTGTTTTTTCAGAGGATGAAAAAATTTCTGCAAAGCGCGTGGTGGTTTCTTTGACCGCAATGGAGTCATCTTTTAATTCCGGCAGCTCCTGATATGTGTTATCTGTTCCGGAATATTCCACTGCTCCCTTGACCGGAGTGCCTTCCCCCGGCTCAATGTGCTTGATATACTTTGCTAAGGTTTCCTGTGCGTTTTCTTTTGTAATTGCCTTATCTGTCTTTTTGAAATTTCTGGAGATGAAAAGACCTCCAAAAATGAAGGCCAGGGCAATGATGCCCCCTAAGACCATTACTAAAATTTTTCCTCCATTATCTTTCATATTGGTTCTCCCTTCCTGTGTTTTTTATAAAGTATTTCTTTTTTTATTCTAAATATCCTGTTCAGTCTTACTTTGAAAGTGATTGAAATCTTCCGGCAGAACTTCGCACTTGCTGCGAAGTTCGTGCAGCGCCAAGCCGCTGTTTTTGCGGATTGTGTGCATCCGCCGGAGGCTGAAAAGTAAACCCACTTTCATTTATGGTGGTGCCGGAAAGCTGGCATGTGGGGTTTCACAAAATTTACTAATCTGCATTTTTATAATATTTTAGCTGGTCTGTCAGCCTTTCAATGCTTGCTATGGTTTCATTGACCTGACTGTCTGACTGCGTTAAAAGTCCTGCACTCATGGAATCTAACGAAAGCACCAGCCGCTCATTTGCAGCAATCGCATCCCGGATGGCTTCCGTATTTTTTGCATACAGCTCAATCTGCTTTTCCTGAATATCATCCGGGATATCGTCCTCCTTGTAATGTTTCAGCCTCGCATACTCTTTTTCATCAAAAAGCTGGAGCCTGTTCGCAATGGTAATGATGTTTTCAAGCGATGCCTCTTTTGCTGTTTCAATGGAAGCCAGATAT
>CADBMP010000084.1 GCA_902795775.1 uncultured Lachnospiraceae bacterium
AAGACCGGATATTTCAAATCTTCAGTTTTCAGATCAGGATTTTAACGATTATCCGGTCGTGACTTATGACTTGAAGGTATCAGATGAGCTGTCAAAGAATATTACGGACATCATTGGACATCGGGGCTCTTTTTATATCGAAACATATGCAAAACCTTATGGTGCTGCAGACTGGACAGCACTTCAGGGCGACCGGGAAATTAAGCCGGGAAACATAGAGATTGCCCTTGCCGGACTGGTAAACGAAGATAGCACACCGATTACAAAAGAAACCCCAATCGAATTTCGTGCAAGATTCGTGACCGATCAGTATGAGAGCGAAAGCTCGGAATGTGTCACCGTAATTTCCGAATGGTCCAATACCCTGACCATTAATGCGGAGCTGATACCGAAGCCATCGGAAATCAGTAACCAGACCGGTGATACTGAAGCATATAAATACATGACCGAGGTGATCAATAACGATAACGATATCAAAAACTCCACCTTTGGCACGCTTTTAGCCCGCCAGAACACTGTAGGACAAACTTCGGTTTCGCTGAAATGGGAAAAAGTCAAGGGTGCTGCAAAATACGCCGTCTATGGAAACAAATGCGGCAAGAACCCCTACACAGGCACCTTTAACACTTACCAGAAGCTTTCCGAGGTGACGGATCACTCTGCAGCTTTCACGCAGGTAAATGGCCAGGATATAGAACCCGGCACCTACTATAAATTTATCGTTATGGCTGTGACAGCAGATAACAAAATTTTGAAGTCATCAAAAACCATCCATATTGCAACGGCAGGCGGAAAGTACACAAATCCGAAATCCCTGACAGTCGCCAAAAAGGCGAACAAAGGAAAGCTTACCCTGAAAAAAGGGAAAACATTCTCCCTGAAGCCTAAGGCTGTAAATGCTGATAAAAAGAAAACCGTAAATAACCACCGGAAGATTCAGTATGAATCTGCAAATAAAAAAATAGCCACTGTTTCATCTGCCGGTAAAATCAAGGCGGTAAAAAAAGGTTCCTGTGCTATATATGTATTTGCCCAGAATGGCATTTATAAAAAAATTACTGTTACGGTTAAATAAAAATTATACAACATGGCAGAAATACAGAAGGTCTATATTGAAAAGGAGGCAGGTCTGTCTGGCCTGCCTTCTTTTCTGTGAATGACAATTTTCTGCTTTTTTGTACGAAAATCAATAACCGTTCAGGTATCTGTCCCAGCATCCTTTTACCACTTCCTCACGAAATCCACCACGTTCCATCCGGTGCCTGATTCAGTGAAGCGACCTCTTCAGACAAAATATTCCCCGAAAAATCTTTTACAATCACCTTTTCATAATATTTATAATCCTCCGAAGGACGATCCTTTTCCTCATCCCATCCTTCTTCCACCCATGCTTCCACATATACTTTTCTGTTTTCATCATCAATTAGAATCACACTTTCCTGTGCTTCTATCGGAAAAGAAATCTGTACCGGATAATAACAGCGAAACATATCATCCTGACTGATGATATGAATCCCATTTCCCAACAGCATCAGATTATAAAGCTCCACTTCATCTGTTTTCAAGGCCGTAATCTCCTTTGGCGTTTCCCCTAAAGAATACTGATAAAGCCTGATCTTATTTTCATTAAAATCTCCCTGCAGAAAATAAAAAAACTCCTCCGAATAAACCGGTCTTCCATAAAGCACATTTCTCTTTTTTTCAAACGGGCAGAATACTTTTCCTGTTTCATAATCATAAAAACGTATGACAGAACCTTTATATCCACCATGTTTCATCCATTCAATCATATCATAAAAATCTTCCGATTCATCCATGGAAAAGGCGGTCCTGCTCTGTCCTGAAATTTCTTCCGGTGTCTCTCCAATTACCTGTGCAAACCGTTTGATCTGCATTGTTTCATTTCCTCCCGTATTTTCACCACTATTGATATACTACACACGTAACTGTCAGCTTTCCTATGAATTCATATAGATTTTTCACTGAAAACTTTTTTCACGTGAAAATCTATATCATTTCATAAAGCGTAATGATAGCCACGCCCAAAATATTCCGAAGAACATTTGATATAATTTTGAGAAAGCTGAAAAAGGAGACTGTCCCTGTCCCCTTTTCAGCTTATGAAGATTCCTTTAATTATCATCATCCATGTCATCCCCCATAAACTCCCGGTTCGTGACACGCTTATTTTCCCTGTTCTTTTCCACCAGTTCGGAAAGCTGTTCTTTTACATCGGCGGAATGTTTGATATTTTTTATCACAAAATTCCCCATGGATTTATCTGCAGAAGTAACTTCAATGGAGCCTAAGCCAAAGATTTTCTGTAAAAACCCCCTTGTAAGGGAAATATCCATAATCCGGTAAAGCCTGACCTCATCCGAAACAGTCTTGAAAAAACCGCTTGTAATAAAAAGCCTGTCCTCTGAAAGTGCGTATTTCGTAAAGGTCCATGGCAGACCGCACCATATCCTTTTCCTGTCTTTCCAAACATAATTGATTTCCATAATGTCACCTCTTGTCCTCGCTTTTTTCTATCGCCGCCCCGATAAACCCTGCAAAGAGCGGATGGGGTCTGTTCGGTCTTGACTTGAATTCCGGATGCGCCTGTGTTGCCAAAAACCAGGGATGCGTAGGAATCTCACACATCTCCACAATCCTTCCATCCGGCGAAAGTCCGGAAAGCCTCATTCCTGCCTTCTCTAAATCCTCGCGGTAATAATTATTCACTTCATAACGGTGGCGGTGACGCTCTGAAATTTCTTCGGCACCATACACCTTTCTCGCCAGCGAGCCTTCATCCAGTTTACAAGGATATGCTCCCAGACGCAGCGTGCCGCCGATATCCTCCACACCATCCTGCTCCGGCATCAGATGAATCACCGGATGTGTGGTCTGCGGGTCAAGCTCGATGCTGTGCGCATCCCTGAAACCGCATACATTTCTCGCAAATTCCACGATGGAAAGCTGCATCCCCAGACAAAGCCCTAAAAACGGCACATTATTTTCCCTTGCATAACGAATGGCATGTAACATCCCGTCGGTTCCCCGGTCGCCAAATCCGCCCGGTACAATAATTCCGCTGACATCTCCTAATATTTCTTCCACATTTTCCTTTGTTACGGTTTCCGAATCCACCCATTTTATCTCCACATTGCTCTTATGCGCAAGACCACCATGCTTTAAGGATTCGACCACGCTGATATAAGCATCATGGAGCGATGTATATTTTCCCACCAGAGCGACCGTCACATCACGCTCTAAGTGCTTTAACGTATCCACCATGGTCTGCCACTCCTTGATATCCGGCTCCGGACAGTCAAGCTTCAGGCAGTCACATGCCACATTTGCCAGATGCTCCTCCTCCATCACAAGCGGCACCTCATACAGCGTTTCCACATCCAAGTTCTGCAGTACATGATTCGTCGGCACATTACAGAACAGGGCAATTTTATCCTTAATACCATCTTCAAGCGGACGCTCGGTACGGCAGACAATGATATCCGGCTGGATTCCCATGCCCTGCAGCTCCTTTACGCTCGCCTGTGTCGGTTTCGTTTTCATCTCTCCAGATGCACCCAGATAAGGAATCAGCGTCACATGAATCAGAATCGCATTATCCCGTCCCACATCATGCTGAAACTGACGGATGGATTCTAAAAACGGCTGACTTTCAATATCTCCGACGGTACCACCCACTTCAATAATTGCAATCTGGGTTTCCTTTACTCCATCATTCCGGTAAAAACGGCTCTTGATTTCATTGGTGATGTGCGGAATCACCTGCACCGTTCCTCCGCCAAAATCACCGCGCCGCTCTTTGGAAAGGACAGACCAGTACACTTTTCCGGTGGTCACATTTGAAAGCTTTGTCAGGCTTTCATCTATAAATCTTTCATAATGTCCCAAATCCAAATCTGTCTCCGCACCATCATCCGTCACGAACACCTCTCCATGCTGCACCGGGTTCATGGTTCCAGGGTCAATATTTATATATGGATCAAATTTCTGCATGGTCACACGGTACCCACGCATTTTTAAAAGCCTTCCAAGCGATGCCGCAGTAATTCCCTTTCCCAATCCGGAAACCACGCCACCGGTCACAAAAACATATTTGACAGCCATCTGATATCCTCCCCATTTTGTCACATACTTTTTTTTAAATCGAGCAGGAGGCAGGTTCTTTACCTCCTGCTCACTGTGCGGGGCGCATCCGGCACAGGCCGGAAAAATTCCTTATGCACCCCTGTGCATAATTTATCCTGCGGGCGGCAGATATTCCACCCGCATCGTATAACTCAAATCATTTTATTAAGGCACTAATCTTCCAGCCTGTTTTTTGTCAATGATTTGCTCTAAGACTGCTTATAACCTCTTTAACAGTTCCTCTCTCTGTGCCTCAAATCCCGGCTTTCCAAGAAGTGCAAACATATTCTTCTTATAGCTTTCCACACCCGGCTGGTTAAATGGATTTACACCCAGTGTATATCCGCTCACGCCGCATGCAAACTCAAAGAAATAGAACAGCTGTCCTAAATAATATTCATTCTGCTCAGGCACCGTAATTCCAAGGTTCGGCACAGAACCATCTGTATGTGCAAGTTTCGTTCCCTTCATGGCATTTTTATTGATGAAGTCAAGCGTCTTTCCTGCCAGATAATTCAATCCGTCTAAATCTACCGGCTCCTCCTCTAAGGTAATGTCAAGGGAAGGTGTTTCTAATTCCATGATGGTTTCAAATAAGATACGGTTTCCATCCTGAATGTACTGTCCCATGGAATGAAGGTCTGTTGTCAGATCCACAGAAGCCGGGAAGATTCCCTTCTGGTCCTTTCCTTCGCTCTCGCCAAAAAGCTGTTTCCACCACTCTGCAATATAATGGAACGCAGGCTCATAATTTCCAAGGATTTCCACCGTTTTGCCCTTGCGCAGAAGAATGTTGCGGATAGCTGCATATTTCAATGATTCGTTTGTGGCAAAATCATTGTTCAGGCAGATTTCACGCATGGAAGCAGCACCCTCCATTAACTTTGTGATATCAGCACCGCTCACAGCAATAGGGAGCAGTCCAACCGCAGTCAGGACTGAAAAACGTCCACCAACATCATCCGGCACTACGAATGATTCATACCCTTCCTCTGTGGCAAGTCCCTTCAAAGCTCCTCTTGCCTTATCTGTCGTGGCATAAATCCTCTTTGCAGCTTCTTCTTTTCCATACTTGTCCTCTAACATCTTTTTGAAAATACGGAAAGCAACCGCAGGCTCTGTGGTCGTTCCTGATTTACTGATGATATTTACAGAAAAATCCCTGTCTCCAACCACTTCAATCAGCTGTTTTAAATATGTACCGCTTAAGTTGTTTCCACAATAATAAATTTCCGGTGTTTTGCGGATTTCTTTGGAAACACTGTTATAAAATCCATGTCTTAAGAACTCAATGGCAGCTCTTGCTCCCAGATAGGAACCACCAATTCCAATGACTAAAAGCACCTCGGAATCGGACTGTATCTTCTTTGCAGCAGCCTGAATTCTTGAAAACTCCTCTTTGTCATAATCTACCGGAAGGTCAATCCAGCCCAGGAAGTCATTTCCTGCACCAGTTTTTCCAACCAGTACCTCTTTTGCAGCTCCCACAATCTTCTCCATTGCAGTCACTTCATCCTCTGAAATAAAATCCTTCGTAAGTGAATAATCAAATGTAACCTGTTTTGCCATAATTCCTCCATTCTGCCGGTTTTAGAACCTTCCGGAAACAGCCTCCAAAAAACAGGCAGGCCCGTTTCATCTGTCGGCTCCTTCCAGACCGTTCCATAACGGCTATATATTAATTTTTTTGTAAACAATTTTATATATGACTCAAAAATCCAGACATTTTATACCTAATTCCAAAATCCCAGAAATTTTATATCTTATCAAAAAACACAGGACAAGCTTTCCTACTCCTCCAGATTTCCAAATTTTGTCAGGTTCGGAAGCCATGCCAGACGTACTGTGCCTGTCGGTCCGCTTCGCTGTTTTGCAATGATGACCTCTGCCACATTTTTATCTTCGCTGTCCGGATGATAATAATCATCTCTATATAAAAACATTACAATATCTGCATCCTGTTCAATGGCACCTGATTCACGCAGGTCAGAAAGCATGGGACGTTTATCCGGCCTCTGCTCGACCGCGCGGGAAAGCTGTGAAAGCGCCACTACCGGAATATCAAGCTCCCTTGCCATCACCTTTAAGGTTCTTGAGATATCAGAAATCTCCTGCTGACGGTTCTCTCCTTTTCTTTTCCCGGAACCGCTCATGAGCTGCAGATAATCTATGATTACCAGGTCAAGCCCTTTTGAAAGCTTTAATTTTCTGCATTTGGTCAAAAGCTCGGATGCCGTAATGCCTGATGTATCATCAATAAAAAGATTTGTATTCACCACGCGCCTGACGCTGTCCACCAGTTTTATCCAGTCCTCAGCTTCCAGATTTCCTGTCCGGATTTTCTGTGAATCCACGCGGGAATTCATAGAAAGAATACGCCTTACAAGCTGCTCCTTGCTCATCTCCAGACTGAACAGGGCGATATTGCCTCCTCCCCTTAATGCAATGTGTTCCACAACATTCAGCACAAATGCCGTCTTTCCCATGGCAGGCCTGGCAGCAATCAAAATCAGGTCAGACTTCTGTAACCCCGCTGTTTTAAAATCCAGATCACGAAAGCCTGTTTCCAGACCTGTAATATGACCCTCCCTTTTTGATGCCGCGGAAATCTCATCCAATGTCCTTAATACCACATTGCTGATAGGCTCAAAATCCGAAGTTTTCCGTTTTTGCAGAACGTCAAAAATGTTTTTTTCTGTAGCTTCTAAAATGTCATTCATGGGCAGATGATCCTGATAACAGTCCACTGCCACTTTTTCTACCACCCGAATCAGCCTTCTAAGCACCGATTTTTCTTTGACTATATCTGCATAATATTTTGCATTTGCAGAAGTCGGCACTCCCACCATCAAATCCGCCAGATATTCCGGACTTGACAGCTCCGGAGATGTATTCATCTGCCGGAGGCGTTCCTGTATGGTGATAAGATCCATTTTGACACCGGTACGATACAGCTCCACCAATGCCGTAAACAGCTCGCCATACTGACCGTAATAAAAGTCTTCCTGCAAAAGAAGTTCGGAGCAGAGCACCACTGCATCCCGGTCCATCATCATTGCACCGACCACCGCGCGCTCTGCTTCCTCATTATGCGGCGGAATCCTTTTGATTACGGATTCATCCATATCCATGCCAGGAATCCTCCCCCTTCCATTTTATCATCCGTTATCCTCAATTCCTTTCTGCGTATCATCAATCAGAATTTCCAACAACCGGTCTGCTTTTTTTGTATCTCCCTGCTTCAGTGCTTCCCGAAGCTCCTTTAATTCATAAAGCAGTCTTCTCAAATAACTTTTAAATACCGGCATAAAAATCCTTCCCTTTCTTAACACGCCCCAAAG
The DNA here is from genome assembly GCA_902795775.1 of uncultured Lachnospiraceae bacterium. Lineage (GTDB taxonomy): Bacteria > Bacillota > Clostridia > Lachnospirales > Lachnospiraceae > Butyribacter. Next base: position 7,485 of record CADBMP010000084.1, read on the forward strand.
CCATTAATGCACACAAATGCTTTATTTCCATGTTACTGTTCCAGTATCCTTATACTGTATGCATCACAGCTAAATATGAGACAGGACCTACGCTTCCTGTACCACGACCTTTAACTCCCCTGTCACCTTTGGATGGAGCTTGATCTGTATATGGAATGTACCCAGACTTTTAATGGGTTCATTTATCACCATCTTCTTTTTATCTAATTCATATCCAAGCTGCTCCTTTGCAGCAGCTGCGATTTCCTTTGTGGACACAGAGCCGAAGCTCCTTCCTCCGGAGCCGGTCTTCATGCGCACCGTTACTGATTTTTCCTTCAATTCCTCAGCAAACGCTTTTGCCTCTTCCAACCGTTCCTTCGCTAATTTTTCTTCATTCTGCTTCTGTAATTTTAAATCATTTTTATTCTGTGCCGTTGCCTCCACACCAAGCTTTTTCTTTAAAAGAAAATTTCTGGCGTAGCCATCACTCACTTTTACAGTCTCTCCCTTTTTTCCAAGCGACTTGACATCTTCTAATAAAATAACTTCCATAAATCCTGCCTCCTGTTTTCTGTCCGGACAAGCAAGGGCATCATGCACTCTGCCCGTTCGGCCTGTATGAAAAACTCCCTTCTAACACCTGCACATCTCCATGCTACGATGGCTTTATACGATGGGAATATCAAGCATCATACTCCCTTCTGCCGCTTACGCATCTCCCTCTGCAATCATGGCATCAATGGCTTTTTTGAGAATCCCCTTTGCCTCCTCTATGTTCACATCCTTTAGCTGCGCACCCGCCATATTGATATGACCGCCGCCGCCCAGCCGCTCCATAAGAACCTGGACATTCATTTCATCAATGGAACGGGCACTGATATAGACCTGTTCTTTATATACCGTAAGCACAAAGGAAGCCTTTACCCCATTGATATCTAAAAGGGAATTTGCAATCTTTGCTCCAAGGACCGTCGGGCTCTCCACTCCCTTTGCCGAGCTTTCCGTAATGGCGAACTGTTCCAGATAAAGCTCCGTATTCTGAATGGCTGCCGCCTTTATTTTATACTCGGATATATCCTCACGAAACGCCTTTCTGACACGCACCGCATCCGCACCACTTCTTCTTAAATATGCCATCGCCTCAAAGGTACGCACTCCGGTCTTATTAGAAAAATAATTTGTATCGATCATGATTCCGGCATACATTGCCTCTGCCTCAGCAGATGTAAGCTTTAACCCATTTCCAATATATTCTGAAATTTCTGCCACCATCTCACATGCGGAAGATGCATACGGCTCAATGTAAAACAAGACTGCCTTGCCAATGGCATCCCCTGCCTGCCTGTGATGGTCGATTACCACCACTGTCTTTGCCTGCTCAATAAGTTCCGGACACTCTGTATAAGACCCCCGGTTCACATCTACTATGACAAGCAGCGTATTTTCATCCACAATTTTCTTCGCTTCTTCCCCGGAAATAATCATATCATCCTCATACTCATTCGTGCGGAACCGGTCCCTGATTGGCTTCACCGAAGCTGTTACTTCATTTAACACGACATGCGCACGACGGTTCAAGGTCTTTGCAATACGATAAATGCCAATACATGCGCCAAAGGAGTCTACATCGCCGATAGAATGGCCCATGACCACCACACGCTCCTTGCTTTCCATGAGCTCCTGCAGCACATGTGCCTTCACACGTGCTTTCACGCGGGTATTCCTTTCAATCTGAACACGCTTGCCGCCAAAAAATTCTTCCTTTTCACCCTGTTTGACCACAGCCTGGTCACCGCCGCGTCCGAGTGCAAGATCCATTGCCTTTCTCGCCCAGTCGTAACGTTCCATAAAGGTTCCCCTGCCCACACCGATTCCAATGCTGACCGTCACCGTCTGGTTATTTCCTGTGTCAATGCTGCGGATATCTTCTAATATTGAGAATCGTTTTTCCTTCAATCCCTCCAGATATTCCTGTTTAAAGATAAAGAAAAATTTATCATTTTCCAGTTTTTTAGAAAGTGCATCAATGCACTGCATATACTGGTTCACCTTCCGGTCGATCAGTGCCATGGTGAGCGACTGGCGCGCCTCTTCAATGCTGTCAATCAACTCATCATAATTATCAATGTAAAGAAGACCTACCACAAGGTTTTCTGCTGCACGCAGCTTTTCCAGATGAATGATCTCCGTTTCCTCATACATGGTCATGACAATAATATCTTTCCCGGAAACAATCTGGTCCAGCTGGATTCCATTTTCCTCATCTTCTCCTTCCACACCGGATACCAATTTTAAAGAGCATCTGTAATACTTTTCACCCATCTTCACATGTACTGTCTTTGGCTCTTTGGTTGTGGGAAGCTTTGTATGGTCGATTTCAGCAATTGTATTTGTAATACTTCTCCTTGCTGCTTTTTTGTTTCCAATGACCTCCAGGAATCTGCCATTTCCCCATAAAAGCTGACCCTCATCATTTAATACTGCATACGGAATTTCCATATCACGTATGAGTGAGGTCTGCATATTTCCATAATTGGCAGCATACCGGATCATTTCGTTCTGCACCCTCTTTTTTCCAAAAAAAAGAATCAGAAAGGTAATCAGGACCATCCCTGCCCAGTATGCGCCCGCAATCATACCGGCTTTTTTATCATAAATATAAACATTCACCACCAGAGCCAACAGCAGTACGCACAGAACGATTGTAAGATTCATAATGATGCGTACAGAACCTCTGATTTTTAATTTACGCTTCATAACGCCTCTCCCATTCCAATATACTCACAAAACGATTTTCTACTTGTAAATATATTGTAAGCGGCAGATGTTTCTGCCCAAATTTGTCCATGTTTTGGACACAGCCGAAAGCAAGCACCTTGCCTTTGCAATTTATTATATCATGTATTCCATATTTGGTCAAATCACCCACGAAAATCACCACCTGGGTCTTTCATGCGGACAGTATCCAATTTTTTTTAATGCCCGTGCTTCCACAAAACACCCACATTTTGTACAGATTCCCTGGTTCAGACATTCACACGCCTTGCACAGCGCAAGCCGTTCCTCATAAACATCTTCCGATACCCTGCTTTCCTCCGGATAAGATGCCAGATATTCTTCTAACTTCTTATATTCCTCCTCTGCATTGATATCACGCAAAAGACATCGGATGCAATGTGCTCTTTCTTCCATATAAATATATCCCCCTGAAAAAAATTGGCGTTTTCTCAGCCTGTGTCAGAATGTCACCCTTCCGGCTGCCCCACAGGGAAGCACCAGACCGGTGGAAGTCACCGGAAGCCCAATCTCCTCTGCCTCCACATGCCCGCCGAACTTAGAAACCACCTCTGTATGCAGCATATAGGAAAGCACCGCAGGCTGAAGACCGGTCGTGTAGGAATTGAGCAGAAAAAATAACGGCTTATCCGAAAGTATCCTTGTACAAAGCTGGATGAATGGGTAAATACTGTCCTCCATTTTCCAGATTTCCCCCTTTGGCCCGCGCCCGTAAGACGGTGGATCCATGATAATTGCTTCGTAATGATTTCCACGCCTGATTTCCCGTTCCACAAATTTCACACAGTCATCCACCAGCCAGCGGATTTTTGCACCGCCAAGTCCGGATGCAACTGCATTTTCCTTTGCCCATGCCACCATGCCCTTTGAGGCATCTACATGAGTGACCTGCGCTCCTGCTGCCGCTGCCGCAAGCGTTGCCCCGCCGGTATAGGCAAAGAGATTCAAGACCTTTATCTCCCTTCCGGCATTCCGTATCAGCTCCCCGAACCATTCCCAGTTTACCGCCTGCTCCGGAAATACGCCGGTATGCTTGAACTGGAACGGCTGCAGATGAAAGATAAAACTCTTATAACGAATGTCCCAGTTTTTTGGCAGATTAAAAAAATTCCACTCGCCTCCGCCCTGATCGCTGCGGAAATAGTGCCCATTCGGTTTCTGCCACCCCTTATGTTTCCGTTCCGTATTCCAAATAACCTGCGGGTCGGGGCGTACCAGAAGGTACTTCCCCCACCGCTCTAATTTTTCACCGTCTGAGGTATCCAGAACCTCATAATCTTTCCAATCCTTTGCTATCCACATATTTCCCCCTTTTTTTGTTTCTTCCTAACAATATCCATGCCTTTTGGAGATAACGGAAAATTTCTGTCTTTGTAAACTTTCAATGTACCAAAAGTGCATATATTATAATCATTCCCATGTGTCATCCGCCATCAGCAGCATTACGCCTTTATCGTTTTTTTGCTCCATGCACTCGGAAATTTCTTTTTCTTGTCCATGGCACGAACCTTGATTATATATTTTCTTCCTTTTGTAATGGTATTTGACACCTTTGTTTTCGTTGTCAGCGGAAGTGTCGTCGTTTTCACACCCTGCTGCGTGACACTCACCTGATATTTGTCTGCTCCGTCCACCTTGCTCCACTTGATGGTCATAACTCCCTTTTTCACCTTTACTGTCAGCTTCGGCTGCCTTAAGACCACCTTTAATGTCACCGTTTTTTTGGCACCCTTGTACTCCTCCGTTTCCGGTGCCTCAATCGTGATTTTTGTTTTTCCTGCTCCATTTAACTTCACAATAGCAAAAATACCATACGAGGTCACAGATGCAACCTTTGCGTCGCTGCTCTTAAATTTCAGATAACTGTGGATTTCTCCTGCCGGACTGATTTCAAATGCAACATCACCTAACGTCTTTTTTATGTTAGAAGAAAGGCTGATGGACTGCGTTCCTTTTTGTGCCGGTTTTGCAGAAGCTTCCGGTTTTTTTGTCTGCTCTGGTTCAGCTGGAACAATATCCGGCTTTTCACTTTCCTGCGGCGAAGGCGTTTTCTCCATCCCCTCCGCTGCCTGCCCTGAGGACGGTGTTGGGATAGGAGTCGGAGTTGGCATCGGCGTTTCCGTCGGTGTTTCCACATACGGATCTCCAATGACGATTTTCGTGATGGATGTTATAAGCTCCCCATCCAATGCTTCCTTAATCACCCAAAGATCTCCTGCATAATTTCCAGCCTTTGTCTCACTATCCGTACTATCCACCACAAACGCTCCAGTTCTATTCCCTTCCAATGCCTCCAAAAGCAGCTTGCCTTTTTTGTTATAATACCTGACCGGAATCACCGTCACCCCCACCTTTGGCACAGGACCGTTATATTTATCTAATACCACATGAATCTTTAACCATCCCAGAAAAGCACTACTGCCGCCATCCTTGCAGGACTTGATCGAACCGGCACCGCTTGCCATTACCACCTCGATTTTTGTGCTAAGCTTCGTAGATACCGTCACAGATTGTTTCGCCTCTGCTTTTTTTCCGCCGCCATTCCACTGCACTCCGGTCACGCAGAACAAAAGCACCAGAGCCATGAATACACTAATTCTCTTTTTTTGCTCTCTCCTAAATTCCATAAACATCACTCCTCCTGTTCACATCTGTCGATTCAGATTTGTCATAAAAAAACACATCTGTTGATATAACAGTAACACCTGCACCTGTATCAAACTTAGCCATAAAAATATTAGAGCCTATTTCCACAGGAATATTATAAACAGCACCATTTTTTCCAGCAATAATATGCATATTAGTCAATCGCCAGATAGTATATTGAAAATATCTTATTACACATCACATAATTACGCCTTCACCGTCTTTTTGCTCCACGCTCCCGGATATTTTTTTGTGCTGTCCAAGGCACGTACTTTGACAGTATATTTTTTTCCTTTCGTGACCGTATTGGAAATTTTTGTTTTCTTCATCAAAGGAAGAATCGTGGTCTTTACACCATGCTGCGTTACGCTGACCTGATATTTTTCTGCTCCCTTCACCTTATTCCACTGAATCGTCATACGTCCTTTTTTTACGGAAACCTTTACCTTTGGTTTTCCCAGACAAATTTTAAGCGTGACTGTCTTTTTTGCCGCCTTATATTTATTCGTTTCCGGTGCTTCTATCGTGATTTTGACCTTTCCCGCCTTGTGAAGCTCCACCATGCCAAACGAGCCATAGGACTTGACGGATGCAACCGAATTATTACTGCTCTTAAAGCTTAAAAATGTATAGATTTCTCCCGAAGGCCTTATCTTAAAAGCGGTCTGCCCTAATGTTTTTTTCATACTGGATGAAATGCTGATACTCTGTGCCGTCTTCTCCACCGGTGTTTGGTTTGGAACCGGCGTCACTACAGGTGTTGGTGTCGGTGAGGCGGTCGGTCTTACTGTCGGCGAGGCGGTCGGTCTTACTGTCGGTGAGGCGGTCGGTCTTACTGTCGGTGAGGCGGTCGGTCTTACTGTCGGCGAGACAGTCGGTCTTGCTGTCGGCGAGACAGTCGGTTTTACTGTCGGCAAGGCGGTTGGTTTTACCGTCGGTGCAGGAGTTGGGGATGGGGACGCTGTGGCTTTGCCATCAATCCAGTCCCCTACACTATACCATTTTTCCTGAAATACAATCTTTTTTATCGAACTAACAAGGTTTTTGTCCGAAATCCGTATATCATCCTTATAACTTCCACCCTGAACCACATTATCTGCTCCAAAAAATCCATCCGTACCACCTTTTTTATTTAAAAGCTTTCCATCCTTATCATAAAACAATGCATCACTGTAAAAGGTATTCCACCTTCCCTTACTTATAACGTTAAAAGAAATCCAGACTTTATAGGAACTTTCTGCCGTTTTTTCAAAAGAATATGTGATAATTTTTGCTTTTGCGCCACTTCGCGCTTCTACGGATGCCGGAATCACTAATTCCACCCCATCCCAGAGATTACCTGTAAGTACTGGTGTCGGCGTAATTGTCGGTTTCGGAGTCGGGGTTGGAGTTGGTCGTAACGTTGGCGTGGGAGTAGGTGTCGGGCTCGGCGTGGGACGTAATGTCGGAGTAGGTGTCGGACTTGGCGTGGGACGTAATGTCGGGGTTGGTGTCGGGCTTGGCGTTGGAACAGAGGGAGTCTCTGCCACCTCATCTCCTAGCACAATTTTCCGAATATCTTCTACTTCTGTTCCTGTCGGAAGAGCCGAATTGAATAACAGAATACTTCCTTTATATTCCTGACCATCCACACTAACAACCAGAGAACCACTGTCTGTATTATCCAATGCCTGATGAACTAATTTCCCCTGACCATCATAATATTTGACCGAAACCGCCTTCTCCCCATCCTGTATTTTATAATTATTACATTTACTAAATACAATATTAATCTTCAGATATGTCGCACCACATGTTTCTATACAGGACTTTAGTGTTCCTGCACTATCCGGTATCATAATCTCTATTTCCGTTCCAAGCACAAATGTATTCACCATGATGGAATTTGCCTTTGCCTGTTTTCCTCCATAAGACCAGTACGCCCCTATTACACTAAACAACAGCACAAACGCCATGAAAATACCAATCCTCTTTTTCTGCGTTCCGTTAAGCTCCATAAATATACCCTCCTTGCCAATAATTTAATCCCCACCACATTATCATATTATTTTTCAAAACGATTCAGCCTTCTTATAAATTCATAAGGTATGATGATAGTCACACCCAAAATATGTTGTTACGCCAAAAGTCCATAAAAGCTCAATACTAAGCAATCATCACGCCCTCACCGTCTTTTTGCTCCATCCGCTCATATATTTCTTTGTGCTGTCTATAGCGCGTACCTGTATGGTATATTTTTTCCCTTTTGTGACCGCATTTGAAATTTTCGTTTCTTTCATTGGTTGAAGCATGGTAGTCTTTACGCCATGCTGTATCACATTGACCTGATATTTTTCTGCCCCTTTTACCTTATTCCATTGAATCTCCATGCGTCCATCCTTCACAGAAACCTTTAATTTAGGCTTTCCTAAAGAGATTTTTAATGTGACTGTCTTTTTTGCGCTTTCATACTCTTCTGTTTCCGGTGCCGTTATCGTAATTTTTACCGTTCCCGGCTTTAACAGTTTTACTATCCCATACGAGCCATATGACTTTACAGTGGCAATCTTCTTATTGCTGCTCTTAAATTTCAAAGACGTGTGAATGTTTCCAGATGGCTTCAGTTTAAACCCGGTGTCTTCTAATGTTTTTTTATATTCGGAAGATACCTTAATTCTCTGGCTCTTTTTTTCATCATCATCATCCGGACGATAAATCCATTCTACTTCTTCCCAAAATCTTTTCCAAAAGAACGGTTGATAAAATTTCACATCCGGTGATGCCACCCACCCTGCCTCATAATCTTCTAAAGAAAAATCATACGGTGACATATAATGTTCTAAAAACACGATTTTTGATAATTTTTTCGCAGTTTCATTATCATAGTCATATACACGCCTGCCAGCTTCACTTTCCAAAAGCATGCCCGGATCATGTATAGAATTAAGAACATTCCCCTCTTTATCTAAAAAAACTGCCATGCCGTTCCATCCGCCACTCCCTTCCTTTCTTTCGGATGCCAATTCATATTGAACCACAAATATAAAATCACTGCTATATGTATCCAATCCAAAAAAATAATTTTTTATTCTCACACGCATCGTGTCATCTTCTTTATCTCCCATAGTTTCCGGTATCACGATTTCTAACTCTGTCCCCATAGGCGTAGTTACCTTCTCAATGATGGTTTCCGCCCTGCTGACCGCCAAACTCCCCAAAATACTGACCACCACACTCACCAGGAACACAAACGCCCCTGTAAATACCTTTCTTCCCATCCCTCTTTTCTCTTTCATGCGCAAACCCTCCCATCCACATAATTGTTACAGTTACACATCTTTTACCGATCTTCCCAATGCCAAATCTCCTATAACATCAGCCAATCACCAATTTCCCTCATCCTCTATGTTTCTAATACTGATATAAAAATTTTAACAGATGTATTTCTTTATATCAACACCCATTTTTGGACTGTCAAAAAGGCGAAAATCGAGTAGGAGGGGACTTGTCCCCCCCTCTTATCTCGCCAAATGTACCTTTGGTACATTGCTGCCCGCATGCAGCTTTTCTGCAAAATTTCCATATGCGGACGTGTGCATAAACAAAAGTGTGCATAAAAACAAAAGAGCCCTATATATTATAGGGCTCAAAAAACATGCTTCCATCTCTTAAATCAAATCCCGCCACTCACCGATAACCTCCTCGCAGGCATCGACATCCATATCATCCGCAGCATCCCTCAAGCTGTCGAAATACTCCTGTGACACATCATCAAACTCAAAGCCTTTCATGACCTCAAGCGTTTCGCCTACATCATCAAATTCTAACTCCTCTAAAGCATTTACAATCTTGTCAAGACACTCCCTCAGTTCCTCACTGGTATATGCAGTTTTGACAATCTCCCCCTCCTCGACCTGGCAATACGGAGCAAGTTTTTCCTCCATGGCTTCATACATCTCCATCATGGTTCCATTCTTTTCATGAATCAAAGCCCCATTCTCCGCATGGCCTGCCGCCTCCATTTCAGCGGCAAGGGCAGAGAGCCCCATGGCTCCAATCTGCTTGGATGAACTTTTCAGGGTATGTGCCTCTATCGTATAATTTTCCCAATCTTCTTCTACCTCGTACTGGCGCAGGAGATTGACCTTCTTTGGAATCACGCGGTGGTATTCCCTTAAAATCTCCATAAAAAGCTCTTCGGTTCCGGCAAGGCGCATTGCCTCTTTTAAATCCAGACCTTCTATCTTTAATTCCTCTTTTTTCTCCTCCGGACCTTCTGCGCCTTCCTTCTTCTCCACCGGAATAATCTTGTCCGGCGGCAGCCACTGATGCATCTTGCTAATTAACACATCCATCTCAATCGGCTTTGCCACATAATCATTCATGCCTTCCGTTAAGAACAGGGAACGTGTCTCCTCCATCACATTAGCCGTCAGCGCAATAATCGGCACCATGTCATAATCCCTGCGGGAGTGCCTGATCAGGCGGGTCGTTTCAATACCATCCATCTCCGGCATCATGTGGTCCATAAAGATGATATCATAATGCTTTTTATCAATCATTTCAAGTGCCTGCTTGCCGCTCATTGCCTTATCAATCTTAGGCTGCAGCGGTTTCATCAGACCCGAAGCCACCTTTAAATTTATCTCGTTATCATCCACGAGAAGTACCTCTGCATCCGGTGCAATAAAATCAAAATCCACTTTTCCATCATCGAACTTCGCTTCTTTATATAAGTCCTCACCCTTTAAGATGGCAGCAATGTTCACCGCATAAATCGGTTTCCTTACTTTTATGACATTTGGAATGTTACTGCTCACATCGCCCTTGAAATCAACGATAACGACCCCGATAATATCCGGATGTGTCTCTAAAAATGACTTCACACCATCAGTAAAATCCTTTTCCTCCATGAAAAGATGTTTAATCCTGTGCTTTACTAAAAGCTCCAGCTTATCTTCTGAACTAATCAATGCAAACTGCCCGCCAAGCTGCTCTAAACTTCGGGAAATATTCTTCATAACAAAGGTCTTGCTGCCCAATCCTGCTGCCATTACGCCGTCTTCCACCGATACGGACGGAGATTCATCCAGAACAAGCTGCGGCAGGGTAAAAGCGAATTTGCTTCCCTTTCCGTACTCACTTTCCACCCAGATGGTACCGTTCATCAGGTTTACAAGCTGCTTTGAAATAGCAAGTCCAAGTCCGGTTCCTTCTATATTACGGTTGCGCTTTCCATCCACCTGCTGGAAGGACTGAAAGAGCTTCCCTAAATCCTCTTTTTTGATACCAATACCGGTATCCTCCACAGAACACTTAAGCGTAATCATCCGGTTTTCGCCCTCTTCGTAATCAATACGAAGGAGCACGCGGCCTTCCGGCGTGAATTTCACAGCGTTATTTGCCAGATTCGTAATGACCTGTTTGATACGGATATTATCACCCATGAGCTGCTTTGGAATCTTTGGATTTGCCGCCACGATAAGCTCTAATTCCTTGTCCCCGATTCTGGTCATAATGATATTGGCAACATCATTGACAATGCTCATCGGGTTGTATTCCACCATGTTGATATCCATTTTCCCGGATTCGATTTTTGAGAAATCCAGAATATCATTGATAATGGCAAGCAGAGAATTTCCTGCCACCTTAATCTGGTGCACATGCTCCCTTGCCTCGATTGGAATATCCTCACGAAGTGCCATTTCTGCCATACCAATGATTGCATTCATTGGGGTACGGATTTCATGGCTCATGTTGGCTAAGAAGTCTGATTTCATGTTCGCTTCCTGCTCCACGAAATCCTGAATCTGCATAGTCTGATATCTTTTATATGCCATATACACTAACTGCCCGATTACTGTGGACAGAAACTCTGCTGTTTTCTGAATCATTTTTTGGGGAATAATTGCAACCTTTTCTGCTTCTTCCTTATACGTTTTCACAGAAACATTATACCTTGCGGCATTCTTTTCAATCCGCTCATCACTCATTGGTTCCGTAAGCACCTGTCCTCCGCAGAACATTCCAATGACCTCACCCTGCACTTCAATGGGAATCACAAAATCTACCAATCCTGCGTGACAGCTGTAAACAACATAATTTTTTCCTTCTTCATGTGCTTTTTCTGCTGCTTTTTTATCGCACTGCTCGCACCATCTGAGTCCCTCTCTGGTTCCCCTGTGGATTCTGCTGCAAAGGCTGCACTTGGAATGATGCTCTGTGACCGCCACACCGTTCGCATCTGAAAAGCCTACAGAAAATCTCCCCATCCCCGCAAAGGCATCCTGAAATTTTTGTAAATCCTCTACATCAAATATGTCCGTTAATAATAAGTCGATTGCCATATATAACCCTCATTTCTGTATGTATTCTCAACCCGGTCTGAATCTTTCCTGCTGTCAGGTATATCGTTTTTAAATCTGTCTAAATAATATCTGCCACAAATCCATATATACAAGATTTCAGGCAGGATATCATAGGATATACCCAGCCTTTAAACACTGCAAGCTAATAATAAAAACGTTACTCCCCACACAGCGCACACCCCATGTTCCTGCAGGAACCATACGCTGATGAACAGTAACTATGCCCAGTCATATTATAGAAAACAAACAGTTATACTCCCCTGAACAAAACACTCCCAGAGATTTCACTCCTTATTTCCCCATTTTTCTCCACTTATCTGCTAATCGGCGTGACAGGATTCGAACCTGCGGCCTCATCGTCCCGAACGATGCGCTCTACCAAACTGAGCCACACGCCGCCGGATTGCTG
>CADBMP010000085.1 GCA_902795775.1 uncultured Lachnospiraceae bacterium
CAGGTCTGTGGTCATGACAGGCAACATGAAAGATATTGAGAATCAGGCAGATGCCGGCAGCGAGGTTTCGGATGCACTTTCTGCGGAGGTGCATAAATTCCGTCTGGAGTAAGAAACATATGTTTGACTTTTGTAATGTTTTATGATATTCTTACTTTTAGAGATTCCTGCTTACAGGCAAAAATATATGGCTGATGCAGGAAATACGGTGACATTGTTTTAGAACACAGGATATGAAGCACTTTTGCATTATATTTATTATTTTTGTACCGTAGACGGGAGGGACTTATGGCTGGAAAAATTACAGAGAAACAAAAGGAAATATTAGAGTTCATAAAAAATCAGATTTTAGACAGGGGGTATCCGCCTGCCGTCCGGGAAATCTGTGAGGCGGTTCATTTAAAATCAACATCTTCGGTTCATTCGCATCTGGAATCGTTAGAAAAGAACGGATATATCCGTCGTGACCCTACAAAACCAAGAGCCATTGAAATCTTGGATGATGATTTCAATCTTGCCAGAAGGGAAATTGTGAATATCCCTGTCATCGGGGAGGTCGCAGCAGGTCAGCCCATTTTTGCAGAGCAGAATATTGAAGGTTATTTTCCACTTCTTCCGGAGGATGTTCCATCCGGAAAATCCTTTATGCTGAAGGTCAAAGGAGACAGCATGATCGATGTTGGCATTTATGATGGTGACAGGATTTTAGTAAAAGAAGAACATACGGCGGCAAATGGGGACATCGTGGTGGCTCTTGTGGAAGATTCTGCTACAGTAAAAACATTTTATAAAGAGGATGGCCATTTTAGGCTTCAGCCGGAAAATGAGAGCATGGATCCTATCATTTTGAATGAGGTTGAGCTTTTAGGAAAGGTGGTCGGGCTTTACCGTACATACCGTTAGTTTTTTATCTGGTGAGGAGTGTGTTATGCCAAAAAAAGAAGAAGCCCGCTTTGAAAAAACACTGGGCTTATTAAATAAAGAATTAGAAGCAGAAAGTTTTCATCCGGTTTATCTTTTGTATGGAAAAGAAGAATATCTGGTAAAAGAGTATTGTCATAAATTAATGCAGGCAGTCCTGAAGGACGGGGATGAGATGAATTTTGCGTTTTTTCAGGGGAAAGAGATTGATTTTGCGGAGGTGCGGGACATAGGTTCCACACTTCCGTTTTTTGCAGATTATAGGCTGCTTTATTTTGAGGAAACAGGCCTTTTTAAAAAAGCAAATGAGCTTTCCGAAATTCTTACGAATCTTCCTGAAAGTACCGTAGTGGTTTTTCGGGAGAAAGAGGTGGATAAAAGAAATAAGCTTTATAAATATGTACAGAAGAACGGGTTAATCTCTGAAATGGTCCCAATGGGAGAGAAAGCAATGATTGATTTTATTGTGGACGAACTCTGGAAAGGACAAAAGCGTATCAAAAAAAGTACGGTGGATTATTTTTTAAGTCAGGTGGAACACTCCATGTTTCATTTGAAGAATGAAATTATGAAGCTGATTTCCTATACCGGGGACAGAATGGAAGTGACCATGGAAGATATTGATGCAATCTGCTGCAGGGAGGCATCCGACCAGATTTTTTCCATGCTGGATGCAGTAGCAGATGGGAACAGTGTACGTGCGCTCCACTTTTATGGTGAGCTTTTGATACTTCAGAAAGAACCGTTAGGAATACTTGCCATGCTGTTCCGTCATTGTAACATTCTTTTACAGATAAAGACAGAAGAAAACAATCATTCAGGTTATGAGTTGGCAAAAAGGCTTGGTCTTTTTCAAAATCATTTTTCAAATTATTCCAGGCAGGCAAAGAAATTTCAGGTCTCCCAGTTAAAAGAGATGTTAGAAAGGTGCGTGGAGACGGATTTTTCATTTAAACGTGGACAAATAAATATTCAGTTAGGGTTGGAAACACTGCTTGTATCTTTCTCAGAAATGAATAGCAAAAGAGGGAACACTTAAGAATCATTTGTAAAGGGAATGTTTTGTGGGCATCAGGCTGATGCTAATTTAAGAAAATTAAATTTATGATAATAAATTTTAATTTTCTTTTGAAATATATGTATTTTACAAAAGAATATTGATTTTTTTCAAAAAAAACTATATAATCTTTATCAGTTGAAGAACAAAGGAGTTCGGCAATGTTTATTTGTCGGACTCCTTTTTTACTTTATCAGGAAACTTCGTTCCAAAGATACTGTTGTGAGGCTGGAAAAGAAAGACGTTATGTGACAGCTGGAAACAGTAAAAAAGACAGGATAGATACGAGGAGGTATGTTCATGAAAAGGAAAGAAAATTCTGTAACAGCAGCCGGCGCTGCCATTGACCATGAGAAAAGGGGACTTTATGACCCAAGGTTCGAGCATGACAACTGCGGGATTGGTGCCATTGTAAATATCAAGGGAAATAAGACACATGATACCGTCTCCGGTGCGCTTGACATCGTGGAAAAGCTGGAGCATCGTGCTGGAAAGGATGCGGAAGGAAAAACAGGAGATGGCGTGGGAATCCTGTTACAGATTTCCCATAAATTCTTCCAGAAAACAGCAAAGGAATTTGGTGTCGATTTAGGAGAGGAAAGGGATTACGGCATTGGCATGTTCTTCTTTCCACAGGATGAATTCAGAAAAAACCAGGCAAAAAAGATGTTTGAAGTCATCATAGAAAAAGAGGGATTAGAGCTTCTTTTTTGGCGTGAAGTACCTACCACACCGGATATTTTAGGAAAAAAAGCACTGGAATGCATGCCATGTATTATGCAGGCGTTTGTCAAAAGACCAGACGAAATCAACAGGGGGCTGGATTTTGACAGAAAACTTTATGTGGCAAGACGTGAATTTGAACAGAGTAACGAAGATGATACGTATGTGGTTTCTTTTTCCAGCAGAACCATCGTTTACAAAGGAATGTTTTTAGTTGGACAGCTCCGAAAATTTTTTAATGATTTGGAAGACCCGGATTATGTTTCTGCCATCGCCATTGTTCATTCCAGATTCAGTACAAATACAAATCCGAGCTGGATGAGGGCGCATCCGAACCGCTTTATTGTTCACAATGGCGAAATCAATACCATTGTGGGAAATGCAGATAAAATGTTAGGCCGTGAGGAAACAATGGAATCACCGCTGTTATCCAGCGAGCTTCATAAAATCCTTCCGGTGGTCAACCCGAACGGCTCCGATTCTGCAAGGCTTGACAATACGTTGGAATTTTTAGTAATGAGCGGAATGGAACTTCCGCTTGCGGTAATGATTACAATTCCGGAGCCTTGGGAAAATGATATGGGAATGAGCCAGAAGAAACGGGATTTTTATCAGTATTATGCGACCATGATGGAACCATGGGACGGACCGGCTTCCATTCTCTTTTCTGACGGTGATCTGATGGGAGCAGTCCTTGACAGGAACGGGCTTCGTCCTTCCAGATATTATATTACAACAGATGACCAGCTGATCTTATCTTCCGAGGTGGGCGTGTTCCAGATTCCTCCGGAGAAGATTGTAAAAAAAGACCGGTTGCGTCCGGGACGCATGCTTCTCGTGGATACGGTAAAAGGAGAGCTTATTTCGGATGAGGTCTTAAAAGAGGAATATGCGAGCAGGCAGCCGTATGGAGAGTGGCTGAACAGTAATCTGGTGACGTTAAAGGAGTTACACATTCCGAACCATAAGGTCATTGAATTTACGGACGAGGAAAGAGCCAGACTTCAGAAGGCATTTGGTTATACGTATGAGGAATATAAGACTTCCATTCTTCCAATGGCACAGAACGGCTCAGAGCCGATTGGGGCAATGGGGACCGATTCCCCGCTTCCAATGCTTTCCGAAAAGCCGCAGCCATTGTTTAATTATTTTAAACAGCTCTTTGCGCAGGTGACAAATCCGCCAATCGATGCCATAAGGGAAGAAATTGTAACGTCCACAAGCGTTTATATTGGACAGGACGGAAATCTTCTGGTGGAAAAGGCAGAAAACTGCAAGGTCTTAAAGATTACCAATCCAATTCTGACCGATACAGATTTAATGAAGATAAAATATATCAATAAAGAGGGATTTAAGAGCGAAACGCTTCCTCTGACATATTATAAGAATACGTCTTTAAAGAAAGCCATCAACCACCT
This sequence comes from uncultured Lachnospiraceae bacterium, assembly GCA_902795775.1. GTDB lineage: Bacteria > Bacillota > Clostridia > Lachnospirales > Lachnospiraceae > Butyribacter. Next base: position 4,120 of record CADBMP010000085.1, read on the forward strand.
TTGCTTAGAGGCAGACAGAGCTTATAAAAACGGCGTTAATATTCTGATTCTTAGTGACCGGGGCGTAGATGAAAACCATGTGGCTATCCCGTCGCTTTTAGCAGTCGCTGCCATGCAGCAGCATCTGGTCGAAACAAAGAAAAGAGAAAGTCTTGCGATTATTGTAGAAACAGCCGAGCCAAGGGAGGTACATCATTTTGCGACCCTTTTAGGTTTCGGTGCCTGTGCCATAAACCCATATTTAGCGCACAGTACCATCAAGGAACTGATTGATAACGGGCTTTTGGATAAAGATTATTATGCGGCAGTGGATGATTATGATGCGGCAGTGCTGCATGGAATTGTAAAAATTGCATCCAAAATGGGAATATCCACCATCCAGTCTTATCAGGGCTCTAAGATTTTTGAAGCCATTGGAATTTCAGAGGATGTGGTGGAACAGTATTTTACAGATACCGTAAGCTGCATGGGCGGTATTACGTTAGAAGATATCAACCGGCAGGTCAATGAACTTCATTCCAAAGCATTTGACCCGTTAGGGCTTCATGTGGATTTGAATTTAGAGAGCCGCGGACAGCACAAGGCACGTGGAAATAAGGAAGAACATTTATATAATCCGGAAACCATCCATCTTTTACAACAGGCTGCGTGGACCGGAAATTATGAGCTGTTTAAGATGTACTCCAAAACAGTAGATGAAAAGGAGCATCATGTTACATTAAGAAGCCTCTTTGATTTTCGCTTTCCGAAAAAGGGAATTCCTTTGGAGCAGGTGGAGAGCGTGGACGAGATTGTAAAGAGATTTAAGACCGGCGCCATGTCTTATGGCTCCATTTCCCAGGAGGCGCATGAAACACTTGCCATTGCCATGAATCATCTGCATGGAAAATCAAACAGCGGAGAAGGCGGGGAGAGCTTAGAACGTCTGGAAACGGCAGGACAGGAAAATGACCGTTCTTCTGCAATCAAGCAGGTGGCGTCCGGACGGTTCGGTGTGACCAGCAGATATCTTGTCAGTGCAAAGGAAATCCAAATCAAGATGGCGCAGGGCGCAAAGCCGGGCGAGGGCGGCCATCTGCCGGGCGGAAAGGTCTATCCATGGATTGCCAAGACAAGACACTCTACTTCCGGTGTAAGCTTAATTTCACCGCCGCCTCATCATGATATTTATTCCATCGAGGATTTGGCGCAGCTTATTTATGATTTAAAGAACAGCAACAAAGATGCCAGAATTTCCGTAAAGCTGGTTTCTGAGGCAGGCGTTGGAACAGTCGCAGCGGGCGTGGCAAAGGCAGGTGCGGCAGTCATCCTGATTTCCGGTCATGACGGTGGAACCG
>CADBMP010000086.1 GCA_902795775.1 uncultured Lachnospiraceae bacterium
CGGGCTTCATCATCTGGTGTATGAGATTGTGGACAATTCTGTAGATGCGGTTTTGGCAGGATATGGTTCCAAGATTACGGTCTGCATCAGAAAAGATAATTCCATACGGGTCGTGGATAACGGCAGAGGAATCCCAATCGGCATCAATCATAAGGCGGGACTTCCGGCTGTGGAAGTCGTGTTTACGGTGCTTCATGCCGGAGGAAAATTTGGCGGCGGCGGATATAAGGTGTCCGGCGGACTTCATGGAGTGGGAGCATCTGTTGTTAATGCGCTTTCAGAATGGCTGGAGGTAACGGTCCATGTGGATGGAAAGATGTATCGTCAGCGTTATGAGCGTGGAAAGGTCATGTATCCATTAAAAGAAATTGGAACGACAGACCATACAGGAACAGAGGTTGTATTTCTGCCGGATAAAGAGATATTTGAGGAAACGGTGTTTGATTTTGATACGTTAAGACAGCGTTTAAGAGAAATGGCATTTCTGACGAGAGGGTTAAAGATTGTCTTAAAAGATGAACGGGAGGAAGAACCGAAGGTCAGGGAATTTCATTACGAAGGTGGTATTAAGGAGTATGTGGAATATTTAAATCGCCATAAAGATCCGCTTTATCCACAGATTATTTATTGTGAGGGACAGCGTGGGGATGTTTATGTGGAAGTGGCAATGCAGCACAATGATTCTTATCAGGAAGGTACGTACAGCTTTGTCAATAATATTACAACGCCGGAGGGTGGCACGCATCTGACTGGTTTTAGAAATGCGATTACGAAAACATTTAATGATTATGCAAAAAAAGCAGGAATATTAAAGGAAAAGGATGATAATTTAACGGGAGAAGATATCAGAGAAGGACTTGCTGCCATTATCAGCATTAAAATTTCAGAGCCACAGTTTGAGGGACAGACAAAACAGAAGCTTGGAAACAGTGAGGCGAGAGGTGCTGTAGAATCTGTGGTTACTGAAAAATTAACATATTTTCTGGAGCAGAATCCTTCGGTGGCAAAAATTATCTGCGATAAGGCGATTTTGGCACAAAGAGCGAGGGATGCCGCAAGAAAGGCGAGGGATCTGACCAGAAGAAAAACAGCTCTTGACAGTACGGCACTTCCTGGAAAACTTGCTGACTGCAGTGATAAGGATCCAAAGAATTGTGAAATTTACATTGTGGAGGGAGATTCTGCAGGAGGAAGTGCAAAAACAGCCAGAAACCGAGCAACGCAGGCTATCCTGCCACTTCGTGGAAAAATCCTGAATGTGGAAAAGGCACGTCTTGACCGGGTTCTTACCAATGAAGAAATTAAGGCTATGATTACGGCATTTGGTACAGGAATTGGGGATGATTTTGATATCAGCAAGCTCAGATATTATAAAATTGTAATCATGACAGATGCCGATGTGGACGGGGCACATATTGCAACTTTGATGTTGACATTTTTATATCGTTTTATGCCGGACCTTATCAGAAAGGGTCATGTATATTTGGCGCAGCCGCCGCTTTATAAAGTGGAAAAAAATAAAAAAGTGTATTATGCGTATGATGACAAAGAACTTGATAAGATTTTAACGGAAATCGGGCGTGATGGGAATAATAAAATCCAGCGTTACAAAGGTCTTGGTGAGATGGATGCGGACCAGCTTTGGGATACGACCATGGATCCGGAAAAGAGAATTTTGCTCCGCGTGAATATTGATGAGGAATCAGAGTCAGAAATTGATCTGGTGTTTAATACACTGATGGGGGATAAAGTAGAGCCAAGGCGTGAATTTATAGAGGAAAATGCAAAGTATGTGAAGAATCTGGATATTTAATGTGAAATCTGAAATTTCTTCACAGATTGTACTGAAAATAGAATTGTAAATTGCGTTGTAGAATCGCTATGCGAATTACATTTTAAATTAAGTTGTAGAATTGCTATGCGAATTACATTTTAAATTGTATTGTAAATTGTGTTGTAATTATCATTATTATTTTCATAGCGGTTGGGCAGAAACCCATGGAATATATTAGACTACTTGAAAGGATTGGAGGGTAACATGGACGAAAATATTTTCGATAAAGTGCAGGAGGTTGACCTGAAAAAGACAATGGAAACCTCTTACATAGATTATGCCATGTCTGTTATTGCGGCGAGAGCACTTCCTGATGTAAGGGATGGTCTGAAACCGGTGCAGAGAAGAATTCTTTATGCAATGATCGAATTGAATAACGGACCGGATAAGCCACACCGTAAATGTGCACGTATTGTGGGTGATACCATGGGTAAATATCATCCGCATGGTGACAGCTCAATTTACGGGGCACTCGTAAATATGGCACAGGAGTGGAATACCCGTTATCCTTTGGTGGATGGGCATGGAAATTTTGGCTCTGTAGATGGTGACGGAGCAGCTGCAATGCGTTATACAGAGGCAAGGCTTTCTAAAATTTCTGTGGAAATGCTGGCAGATATCAATAAAGATACTGTTGATTTTGTTCCAAACTTTGATGAGACGGAGAAGGAACCTGTGGTACTTCCTTCCAGATATCCGAATCTCCTTGTGAATGGTACATCAGGAATTGCAGTAGGTATGGCAACAAATATCCCGCCGCATAATTTGAAAGAGGTCATCAATGGAGTGGTGAAGATTATTGATGATGCCTGCGAAGGAAAAGAAACGACTATAGAGGATATTTTAGAAATCATAAAAGGACCGGATTTTCCAACGGGTGCAAAAATTCTGGGTACCAGAGGGATTGAGGAAGCATACCGTACTGGACGTGGAAAAATACGTGTGCGTGCGATTACGGATATTGAACCGATGGAGAATGGAAAGAACCGGATCGTGGTGACGGAGCTTCCCTACATGGTGAATAAGGCAAGGCTTTTAGAAAAAATTTCAGAGCTCCACAGGGATAAAAAGATTGACGGCATTACTGATTTAAGGGATGAAACGAACCGGGAAGGAATGCGTGTCTGTATTGAGTTAAGGCGTGATGTGAATCCGAATATTGTTCTTAACCAGCTTTTTAAGCATACACAGATGCAGGATACATTTGGCGTGATCATGCTTGCGCTTGTAAATAACGAGCCGGTCGTCATGAATATTTTGCAGATGTTAAAATATTATTTAAAGCATCAGGCAGAAGTCGTGACAAGAAGAATCAAATATGACCTGAATAAGGCAGAGGAAAGGGCACATATCTTACAGGGTCTGCTGATTGCTTTGGATAATATTGACGAAGTGATTTCCATTATTCGCGGCTCTAAGACGACAAATGAGGCAAAAGAAAAACTGAGTGCCCGTTTCCAGTTGACGGAGGCTCAGTCCAATGCTATCGTGGAGATGCGTCTGCGTGCGCTTACCGGTCTGGAACGTGAGAAAATTGAGGCAGAATTTGCAGAGCTTCAGAAAAAGATTGAGGAGTATAAGGCGATTTTAGCAGATAGAAAGCTGTTACTTGGTGTCGTAAAGAAAGAAATTTTAGAAATCCGGGATAAATTTGGAGATGAAAGACGCACCAGAATTGGGTATGATGAGTTTAATATTTCCATGGAGGATATTATTCCAAAGGAAAATACAGTGATTACCATGACAAAGCTTGGGTATATCAAGCGTATGACCATGGAGAATTTTAAAAGCCAGCATCGCGGCGGCAAGGGCATCAAGGGGATGCAGACGATAGAGAATGATTATATTGAGGAGCTTTTCATGTCCACAACGCACCATTATATCATGTTCTTTACAAATAAGGGGCGTGTGTACCGGTTAAAAGCGTATGAAATTCCAGAGTCCGGCAGGATGGCAAGAGGTATGGCGATTGTGAATCTTTTGCAGCTCCTTCCGGAGGAAAAGATTACGGCAGTCATTCCAATTCGCGAATATGAGGATGGAAAATATCTTTTTATGGCAACAAAAAATGGTATTGTGAAAAAGACCTCCATTATGGATTATGAAAATATCAGAAAGTCCGGGCTTCAGGCAATCAGTTTAAGGGAAGATGATGAGCTGATTGAAGTGAAGGTGACGAACAAGAAAAAACAGATTATTCTTGTTACAAAGAACGGGCAGTGCATTAAATTCAGCGAGAATGATGTGCGTCCGACCGGCAGGACTTCGATTGGTGTAATCGGCATGAACCTGACATATGATGATGAGGTGGTGGCAATGCAGCTTGACACGCAGGGCGAAGATATGTTAATTGTGTCTGAGAATGGCATGGGAAAACGTACCTCCATTTCAGAATTTACGCTGCAGCACCGCGGCGGCAAGGGTGTGAAGTGTTACAAGATTACCGAGAAAACCGGAGATGTCATCGGGGCAAAGGCAGTTCATGAGCATAATGAAATCATGATGATTACAACAGAAGGGATTATCATTCAGTTAAAGGTTTCTGAGATTTCCAAAGTGGGAAGGATTACTTCTGGTGTGAAGTTGATGAATCTGGATGCAGAAAATGATAAAATTCAGATTGCGAGCATTGCGAAAGTGAGAGAGGCAATACCGGAGGAGAGTGCAGAGGCATCTGGTGAGGAAAAAGTTTTTGAAAACACTTTGGATGAGGCAGCAGAGGAGTTTTCTGAAAATGTTTTAGATGAGACGGCAGAGAATCGTTCTGAAAATGCTGTGGATGAGACGGCAGAGAATCGTTCTGAAAATGCTGTGGATGAGATGGCAGAGGATCGTTCTGAAAATGCTGTGGATGAAATGGCAGAAAGTGGTGAGATTTCTGGAAGTTCGGAAAATCTGCAGGAGAAAAAAGAGGAAACTTCGGATGAGTTTACATTGGGAGATATGGTAAAGCTGCCGGAGGAGATGGATCATTCTTTAGAAAAGCTTTTAGAACGGGCAGAGGAAGATAGTGAACAAAATTAGGATTGTCATGCAGTAACCCAATAAATCAGATTTTTTCATCGTCATAAATAAAAGTGGGTTTCCTATAAAGCCTGTGGCGGATGCACAGACCTCGCAAGCAAGGTCGCTATGTAAGAACTTCAAAAGCAGCGAAACTTGCGCTGCGAGTGCGAAGTTTTACCGGAGATATTTTGGGAACTTTCAAAGTAAGGAGTCTGCAGGATGCAGGCTCCTTTTTGGAAACCTATAATATATTGGCTTTTGACATTACGCATAAAAAACTGTATAATCAATATATGAGTTTTCGCGTAGAGAATGGTATAAAGAGGATAAGCAGAGGATAAGCAGAGGATAAGTAACGTCAATGAATGGGTGGATTGTAATGTATTTTTGAAAAACTTTGTACTGATGAGCGAAAAAATCGTAAAGATAGGAGAGAAAGGAGAGCGTTATGTTTGGAATTTATTTTGGAAAGTATCTGATGGATGAAAAGATTATCACTCTTGGCCAGTATAATGATTTGATTGAGCGGACAAAGAACAGTAAGGTTCAGATGGGTCTTCTGGCAGTGGAAATGGGTCTTATGACAGAGGATCAGACAGAAGAGGTCAATCAGATACAGCAGGTGGAGGATAAAAGATTTGGTGATATTGCCGTTGAGCATGGTTATCTGACAGAGGATGATGTAGTCGATCTTTTGGAACGGCAGGGTGATCCTTATCTGTTATTTATACAGGCACTTGTGGAGGGGGATTTACTTTCTTTAGAGGAAATCCGCGAGGAGTTGATTGTATACCGTAAATCAAAAGAACTGACGCTTTCAGATTTGGAGTCATTAAAAACGGGAGATGTGGACCGCATCACGCCTATTTTTATAAAGAACATGGATATGCCGGATCAATTTCGGAATTATATCATGCTTACTTCCAGAAATATTGTCCGTTTTGTGGATCGTTTTTTCCGCATGGATCATATTGAAAAAGTGGACGAGATTACAGTTTCAAATTTAGCACTTCAGCGAATTTCTGAGGGTTACCCTTGTTATACGGCTTTTGCTGGTTCAGATTCCAGCATTAGTGCACTTGCACATGGTTTTGCAAGAACTGCGTTTAAGGTGGATGATGAAATTACCTGTACGCTGGACGCTACAAAGGAATTTCTGAATTGTAATAATGGTTTATTTTTGACGGAATTGAGTAAATCACAGAATAGAATCAATCTGGAATATCCAATTACCAGAGACAAAAAAGTAACGATTACCGGAGAGGATTTATACAGGATTCCGTACTACATATCCGGTTATGAACTGGATTTACTTTTATGCAAGGGAAAAGGGTTTGAAATGAAGGATGCATAGATTGCGCACATGTTGCTGAAAGCAACTAATTTCTTTTCGTGGGCGTATTCAATTAAACAGGAGGCAGTTTTTGCCTCCTGTCTAGTTAAATATACCTTTTGTACATTGTATAGTGCCTCAGTTGTGCCCCATGTCCTCTATACCGGGATTGTTCTGCTCATGGGGCTGTGAATAAAAAAAGGAGAGAATAAACTCTCCTTTTTATTATGCAAACGCACCATAGATAAATTAGTTACCGTCGCCACCGGTGCTGTCTCCGCCCGTTGTGCCCGAATCTGTGCTTTCTGCAGCCTTTGGAGCTGCGGTTACACTAAAGACGAGATATCCTTTCTCGTTGTCCTCGCTTGTATTATTATATACCAGTAAAAAGTAAGAGGTAGTATTTACTGGAGTACCAGCTAAAGCTTTAATTGTTATTATTTTTTTATCTGATGATAACGATGCTGTAATTTTTTTCTGAGCAGATGATTGTCCTTTAATGCCTTTCACGCTACCAAAAGTTTCAAATGTATCTGTATCATAACCTGTTGCGTTCTCTAACGCATAAATTTTTACGCCATCTGTGGTTGGATAATTCTTTGCTTTCAAGGCATCCGATGCATCCGATGCTAATACAGTGTTCAATTTTACGGTTCCACTAAGTATTGCAGATGTTTTCGTAGCATCTGCTGCAAGATCTGTAGGAGTTAAGGAAAAAGCATTCTTCGTACTGTCAAATGTCAGAGATTCTGTCGGGTCAGTAATAGTGAAATCCTTTACCTTATTTACTGCGGTCAATGAAACAGTCATCTTTTTTCCGTTCTGCTTACATTTAATGGTTAGAGTTCCGGTCGCCTTTGTAAATTTACTTCCTGAAGACTTTAAGCCATTTGCCTTAATAACAAATTTTTCTGCACTATTTCCTGGATTGACTTCAAAATAATCATTATTTACAGATGCTTCATACGTCAGCTCCTGCTCCGCACTTTCAATTTTCAAATACTCATTGTTTTGTTTATAAATCGGGCAGACATATACATCAGTAGATTCTCCAACATTGATTTCTGCCTTGGAATACTTCTTTGCTTCAGAGTCATAGTCTTCCTGTTCTTTATCATAAGGAAATACCAAGGATGGGGTTGGTCTTACTGTAATTGTACAGTTGGTCTTTCTTTCTGGATTTCCAGAATCAACGACCCATAAGGTGACGGTTCCAGGAACGGATTTTGCTGTAATGGTAATCACACCGTCTTTTATGGAAGCAGATGCAATTTTACTTGCTGTTTTCATACTTTCCTTTGATTCAGATGTAAAGCCGTTTTTATGTTCCTGAACCTCAGGCTCTGTACCGTCTGTTATTGCGATTAATGCTTTTCCTGTAAGAGATTTTAATTTTCCGTTATCTAGCCAATGCTGATAAGAGCCTGTGATATTTGTATACATGGTATATGTTTTATAATTCTCATCATTACTGTATTTCAGACCATTTGCATAAAGGATAATACCTTCATCTGTTGCTGGGATGCCGTTTTCGGGTTCTTCATTTACAACAGCTGTTGTTGGGTCAAATTGATAAAGATACGGTATTACATCAGTAGATTCATTTTCTGAATATTCATATTCACTGTTTACCGTTCCTGCAGGAGTATAAGAGGCATTTGTGGTAATCTGGATTGCAGGGCGGACAAAACAAGATGAAGTTACAGGAGTTGCACTATCTTCTCCATTACTACGTATAGTAGCCGCCATTACCGATGTTCCAAATTTGTAGGAATCTTTTAACCACCATTCAACAGATTCTTCTTCACTATTTTGTACACATTTTGCTTCAAGACTATTAAAGCCATATGAGTCTTTCAAATCTTCACTGGATAACAGGAAAACATAATCTCCATCTTTTGGTTTCATTTGTTCTTTATTAAAAGAACTATTCAAAAATGAGCTGTTGAGCCATTGTTTAATATCTGAATTTGCCCATGAAACACCAGCAGACGTATTATATTGATAAGCCATACTTGTCACAGCTTTATCCGCTAATAAAAGCAAAGTATCACCTGTTTTGTTCAATACTCTCCATTTAACAGGTTCGTTATTATATGTACCATACTCAACACAGTTCCAAACCATCTTCCCCTCTTTTACAGAAGGATTTTTTGGTGCAGCCTGTGTCGTGCTTTCCATACCTGCCAGATTTCCACCAAGTCCTAAAGCGCAGGCAGCACTTAGCAAAGAAATCTTTACTAAGGTTTTTATTTTTTTTGTTTTTTGCATGAATCTCATAAGCAATTCCCCCTATCTTTATTCTTTTATTTTTTTGTACTATTAGTTTAAATGTTACAATGTATAGATAATATTATTATACATGATATTGAAAAAAAAATCAAGAAAAAAATTTACATATGTAAATATAAAATATAAAATATAAAATGTTACAGATCATACATGTGTGACCTGCAACAGCACGAAAACATTAAAAATCATGCTTTAAAAGTACCTTCGTGCTCTATTGGCAGAATTTGTTCTTTTGTACGTCAGTGAATAACGGAGTGTTCACCAGTGTGTAAAGTGTAACTATAAATTTATGATATTATACACCAATAAAAAAGTTTTCAGCACAAGAGCAGATGTATTTTTGAAAGCTATAAAAAATTGCCTGTTTTTTGATATCGTAAGCATGAATGAAGACTATCTGTAATAATAATTTCGGCTGAAAACTCTTTATGCCTTATAAATAAAAAGAAAATAAAAGAAATACTTGCATACAGGGATTCTTTTCAAGTAAAATATGTAACAGAAGAAATGGTTCGTTCCATTCGCATTACACTTAATAATCAATTTTTTTGAGAGATATTTTTGGCAGTCTGATGTGTAAATAATAAGAAAAAGAAGGCTGCAGCCGAAAGGGAATATGAAGCTGCCATGAAAATGTGTGAAACTTATCCTGTGTCTGGAGAATGGATAGCAGAAGAAGCTCTGATGGAGCATGTGAGGAAGTCTATATGAAAAAAAGAAAAATTGTTTTAGCTGCATTCAATGCAAAATACATACATTCTAATCTGGCAGTTTATGATCTGGAGGCGTACTGCCGGAAAAGGTGGGAGGAGATTGAAATCTTCCCTAAAAAAACTGGTAAGACAGGTAAAACAGAAGAAAATGAAGAATATTCTTCCCTGAATCTGTCAGCTGAAAAAGTGGGATACTCCCCTTTGCAGCTGTCAGTAATGGAATTTACCATCAATCATAATCTGGATTATATCTTACAAGAGCTTTACCGGGAGAAGGCAGATATTTATGCTTTTTCCTGTTATATCTGGAATATTCATGAAATCCTGACCGTTGCAAGGGAGTTAAAAAAACTTTTAAAACAGTCGGAAATCTGGCTTGGCGGGCCGGAAGCCGGTTATGATGCAAAAAATTATCTGAAAAAAAATACATTTGTAAATGGAATCATGTTAGGTGAAGGGGAAGTGACTTTTTATGAGCTGACAAAATTTTGGAATCATGCGTTAAGCTCCACAAATGAATATAATAAAAAAAATAAACCGGAATTGAAAGATATTCCAGGTATTATTTACCGCACGGAGGATGGAAACATTTTAGAAACTGAAAAACGTCTTCTAATGGATCTGGATGAGCTGCCGTTTGTTTATCAGGATTTGGACCGCTTTCAAAATAAAATTTTATATTACGAAACCAGCAGGGGATGTCCATTTTCCTGCAGCTATTGTCTTTCTTCTATTGAAAAACAGGTGAGGTTTCGTAGCTTTTCCCTGGTAAAAGGGGAGCTTGACTTTTTCTTAGAGCATAAAGTACCACAGGTAAAGTTTGTGGACAGAACCTTTAATTGTAATAAAAAACATGCACTTGAAATTTGGAGTTATCTGTTTGAACATGATAACGGCGTGACGAATTTTCACTTTGAGATTGCTGCAGACTTAATTGGAGAGGAGGAGCTTGCTCTTTTCAAGAAAATGCGCCCAGGGCTGATTCAGTTAGAAATTGGGCTGCAGTCAACGAATCCTCAGACTATCCGGGAAATCAGGCGTGTCATGGATGTGGAAAAGGTAAAAAATGTTCTGTTTCATATCAAAAGCTTTCGGAATATCCATCAGCATCTGGATTTGATTGCCGGGCTTCCATATGAGGATTTTTCCTCTTTTCAGAAATCCTTTACAGATGCCTATGAAATGAAACCGGATCAGCTGCAGCTTGGATTTTTAAAGGTGTTAAAGGGCTCTTACATGGGGGAGCAGGCAGAAAATTATGAGCTGGAGTACAGGCAGGTACAGCCTTATGAAGTGCTATGTACAAAATGGCTTTCTTATGATGATATACTGGTATTAAAGCAGATAGAGGAAATGGTAGAGGTTTATTACAACAGTGGTCAGTTCCGCCATACGCTGCCATTTTTGCTTTCCTTTTTTCCGGATGCTTTTACATTTTATGAAACACTTGGTAATTACTACCAGAAAAAGGAGCTGTTCGGGATTGGATTTAAGCGGGAGGCACGTTATCTGGCACTCAGGGATTTTTGTTTTGATTATTTTGAATATGGAATGTCTGTGGAACATAAGCCTGAAAAAACAGATTTGTCATCTATGGTTGGAACAGCAATGGATCATTGTGAGACAAAGAAAAAAATCTGGAGTGTGGAAGATGAAAAAGTTTTAGACAGTCTTTTGATCTTTGATTATTATTTGCGGGAAAATGCAAAGAAACGTCCGGCATGGTCAGAAAAGGAGCCGGTGGAAAAAAAGAAGTATCTTGATTTTTTTAAAAATGGAGGAAATGAGGAGATTTCCCTCATGAGTGAGGGGTATGATTCAAAGGCAGCAGCGCGTGACATGCACATTGAGCCGATTGTTAAAGAGGCGTATGACTGGATTATATGTGAGAATGGAAAGATGGAAAATGAGCCTGATGGAAAAAAAGCGTATGACTGGATTATGTGCGAGGATGGAAAGATGGAAAATGGGCCGGAACTGTACTGTCTGTTTGATTATGAAAAAAGAAATCCTCTCACAAAAGATGCTAAGGTGACTTTTCTGAGAGGACTGTAGCAATTTATGCTTTGTTCTAAAGGCTTGAAAAATAAATTTTTATTGAAATTTTTCATTAACTGAACTCAAGATATCTACCTGAAATCTTTCATATATGGATTTTGAGCAGATATTATTTACAGTTCCTTAGTTTGGATGATTAAAAAATATTAGTTACTAGCAATCTGATGGTTGTAATTTCTTTTGCATCTGTTTTCGCAGGAAAAGATATAAACCA
>CADBMP010000087.1 GCA_902795775.1 uncultured Lachnospiraceae bacterium
AAAAATGCAGAAGGATGGAAAAGTAACAAGGATATGTAGAAATATTAAATGCATGTGAAAAATGCAGAAAGATGGAAAGAGTACAAGAGGATATGTTAAAAAAGATTGGAGGTAAGGATTATGGCAGATTATAATGAAAAATTAAACGATAATTTAAAGAATGATTCAAATAATGATTTAAACAATAATTTGAACAATGATTCAAATAATAATTCAAATGAACAATCAGGGGAAGGATGGAAAAAGGAAACAGGTCAGGAGAAAAGACATATGGAGAAAAGGGAAAAGAATCAAAATATTCAACTTTCCAGACATATAATTCAGTTAATTTCATTTTTCCTGTTTCCGGGATTATTTATTACGATTTTTCATTCCATGAAGGATATTGTGGAAGCAGTTGCAAAGGGAAATACAAATTTTGTTGAGTTATCACCACAGATTATTTTAACGGCAGGAGTTCTTTTAATTACAATTTTCTTGGGACGTTTTTTCTGCGGATATATGTGCGCCTTTGGAGCATTGAGTGATTTAATTTATTCGGCTTTTGAAAGAATCATGCCCCAAAAAGCAAAATTACCAAAGAAGGCAGACCGTTATTTAAAGTGGATCAAGTATGGGGTGTTGGTATTTTTGGTAATTGGCGTATGGATTTTTGCTGTGCCGGTGGATATGTCGTTTAGTCCATGGAATGCATTTGGTGGTCTGGTATCCGGAAATATAAATGTAATGGTAAGTGTTTTGGGAACAGTTGGATTTTTCCTTCTGCTTGCGATATTGATTGGTTCAATTTTCATTGAGCGGTTTTTCTGCAGATATCTGTGTCCATTGGGTGCAGTGTTTACTCCGGTTTCTAAAAAGAGACTTTTTAGAATCAGAAAAAAAGAGGGTGGATGCAATTCTTGTGAAAACTGTACCAGAAAATGCAGCATGGGAATAGAAGTTCATGGAAAAGAAAAAGTAACGTCCGGGGAATGTATTGATTGTATGAAATGTATTTCTTCCTGTCCAAATGAGTCTTTGGAGACAAATCCTGCACCAGTGGCTGTGGGGCTTGCTGCAGCAGTTGCCATTACAGGTCTGGTGGGCGTGGAGCGTATCAGCCAGAATGGATACCAGCCGGAAATGACAGCAAAAGCAGATTACAAAAATGGAAATTCCCGGGATAAAGATTTTGGAAGACATGATTTCAAGAATGGAAATTCCTGGGATAAAGATTTTGGAAAGCATGATTTCAAAGATGGAAATTTTAGAGATGATGAAAATAAAAAGTTTGATCATGATTTTGGAAATGAAGAAGATGGAAATTCCGGTCATGGTTTCAAAGGAAAAGATAAGAATTTTAAGGGTGGACCTGAAAATGAAAATGATGAAAATTCCGGTTATGGTTTCAAAGGAAAAGATAAAAATTTTAAGGGTGGACCTGGAAATGAAAATGATGAAAATTCCGGTCATGGTTTCAAAGGAAAAGACAAGAATTTTAAGGGTGGATCTGAAAATGAAAATGATGAAAATTCCAGTCATAGTTTTAAAGGAAAAGATAAGAATTTTAAGAATGATTCAAATAATACCAGGCCGGAAGGCCCTGAAAATTCAGAGAATGGAAAATCAGATGAAAAAAATAATGAGTCTGGAAAATCCCAAAACCAGAATCAGGAAAGCAAAAAAATAGATCTTTCCAAAATTTCAGATGGGGATTATACAGGAACAGGAAGTGGATTTCGTGGAGATATAAAAGTGAAGGTCACTGTGAAAAATCATAAGATAGAAAATATCACCATAGAAAGTGCCAATGATGACAGGGAATTTTTGAACCGCGCCAGTACCGGTGTGATAGAGGAGATTCTCTCGTCACAAAGTACGGAGGTGGATGCTGTCAGTGGAGCGACTTTTTCCAGCAATGGGATTTTAGAGGCAGTGAAAAATGCATTAAGCTAAAATTCTGCCAATAAAGCATGAAGCCCCTTGTTCTGTTGAAAGTCACACGTATAACATTTTTTCACTTGTGGGTATCTTTTATGACTTTACGTATTATACAGAAAATGATAAAATAGAATCAATTCCCGATTCCGAAAGAGTATCACATTTTTTGTGGTATTGCCCAGGTCTCTGTTTTATTTATATTAGACATTTGGCAGGAGTTACACTGTGGCAGTCGGGAAGGTTATTTATTTACTACAGAGCCATTTGAAATTTGCAAAGAGCAAAATGCAGGTATTAAGAAAGATAGATATTTATTAATTGCAGAAGCAAAAAGCAAGTATCAAGAGTAGATCGTTAAAGAAAAAACTGCAGCGATAACTTGCTTTTTTTTGCTTTCTTTTTTATAATGGGTTTTAAAAGTCAAAAATACAGGCTGGGGCCAGGGTGTATGAAAATGAAGATTTTATATGTGAAAAAATTTAATGGGGGTGGCGGGAATGATAGATTATTTTAAAGAATCAGCGGAAAAGTCCGGGTTGATACTTTCAGAGGAAATGTTTCCAAAATTTGAAATTTTTTATGAGGAGCTTTTGGAGACAAACAAGACCTTAAATTTAACGGCGATTACGGAAATGAAAGAAGTCGTTTTAAAACATTTTATAGACAGCATGGCAGTCACCAGATTTTATGATTTTTCAAAGAAATCTGTGATGGATGTGGGAACGGGTGCAGGTTTTCCCGGAATTCCTTTAGCAATTTTGTGTCCATCTGCCCGGTTTGTGCTTTTGGATTCGTTGAAAAAAAGACTGAATTTCATAGATAAAATTTTGGAAAAATGTGAAATAAATAATGTGGAGCTTTTGCATGGCAGGGCAGAGGATTTTGGAAGGGATGAAAAGTACAGGGAAAAATTTGATTTCTGTGTGTCGAGGGCAGTGGCAGCAATGCCGGTACTTTTGGAGCTTTGTACACCGTTTGTAAAAGTGGGTGGAACGTTTCTTTCTTATAAAAGTGAGCGTCTGGAAGAAGAATTAAAAACTGCGGGGCTGGCAATGAAGCTTTTGAATTGTAAGCTTTCCGCAGAACATGAATACCAGCTTCCGGATATGGACTTTTTCAGGGTATATGCAGCGTTTGAAAAAGAAAAAATTACACCAAAAAAATATCCGAGGCAGGCGGGAAAACCAAAAAGAGAGCCGCTTTGAAAAAAAATTTTTGGTTCATTTTCTATAAATAAAAGGAAAAATACAAAATATGGTAGATAAATAGAATTAGATAGCAATATCTTGGAAATGGGGAAAATAAGAACACTTTGACACATTTGAAAAAAAATTATACAATAGAAAAGAAAATTTGATGTACTTAGTCTTAAAATCTATAATTAGTCTGAAAAAAATGTTTCATATATGGATTTTGGGCGGATAAATTCGTCGGGGGGATTATAACCCGATATACCGGAAGACGGAGAGGTTATGGAAAAAATGCAAAGAACACAAAGTCAGTTTTAGAAAAGAATAAAGGGGAAGCACATGGGACGAGTAATAGCGATATCAAATCAAAAGGGCGGTGTCGGAAAGACAACAACAGCCATCAATTTATCTGCATGTCTGGCAGAAAAAGGGAAAAAGGTTCTGGTGATTGACATTGACCCACAGGGAAATGCTACAAGTGGTCTGGGAGTGGATAAGACGAAGGTGGACCATACGAGTTATGAGCTTTTTCTGGGTGAGACGACCATCTGGGAGGCAATCCAGCCATCGGTCTGTGAGGGATTGCGCGTGGTGCCGTCAGAAAGAGGTCTGGTCGGTGCAGAAATTGAATTGATCGGTGTGGAAGAAAGAGAATTTATATTGAAAAAAGAGGTAGATAAAGTCCGGAATAATTATGATTTTATCCTGATTGATTGTCCGCCTTCCTTAAATACGCTTACGGTAAATGCAATGACAACAGCGGATACGGTTCTGGTGCCGATTCAGTGTGAGTATTATGCGTTAGAGGGATTGAGCGAACTTCTATATACCATTGAGCTGGTAAAGGAACGTCTGAATCCGGGACTTAGCATGGAGGGTGTTGTCTTTACCATGTATGATGCCAGAACAAATCTGTCCTTGCAGGTGGTAGAAAATGTAAAGGAAAATCTGGAATATAATATTTATAAAACAATTATTCCAAGAAACGTCAGGCTGGCGGAAGCACCAAGCCATGGTCTTCCAATCAATTTGTATGATTCCAAATCTGTGGGTGCGGATGGTTACAGAAAACTGGCTGATGAAGTGATTGAAAGGAGAATAGGCTGATGGCTGGGAAAAGGGGACTTGGCAAAGGGTTAGGTACATTGATACCGGAAGCACAAAAAACAGAGGGCACCGAAGAAAAAACGGTGGTAAAAGAAATTATCAAAGAATCAGATAAAATTGACATCAATAAAATTGAGCCAAATGCGAACCAGCCCAGAAAGTTTTTTAATGAGGATGCTCTTCAGGAGCTGGCGGATTCTATTAAACAGCATGGCTTAATTGAGCCTTTGATTGTGCAGGAGGGAAGTAAGGGTTTTTATCAGATTATTGCCGGGGAAAGAAGATGGCGTGCGGCAAAGATTGCGGGTCTGAAAGAAATTCCTGTCATTATAAAGGAATATACGGATCAGCAGGTGATGGAGATTGCGCTGATTGAAAATATCCAGAGAGAGGATTTGAATCCGATTGAGGAGGCAGAGGCATACCAGAGGCTGATTTCGGAATATCATCTGAAACAGGACGAGGTGGCGGAGCGTGTTTCCAAGAGCCGCGTGGCAGTGACAAATACGCTCAGGCTTTTAAAGCTGGATGAACGTGTGCGGACAATGCTCATTGAGGATAAAATCAAAAGTGGTCATGCGAGGGCACTTCTTGCGATTGAAGATGGAGACATGCAGTATGAAACTGCGGTACAGATTTTTGACCAGAAGCTCAGTGTGAGGGAAACGGAAAAGCTGATTAAGAAGTTAGCAAATCCTGAGAAGAAAAAAGAGGAAAAACAGGATGATGCGCAGATGAATCTTTTGTATCAGGATCTGGAGGAGAAGTTAAAGACCAGGATGGGTACAAAGGTCAATATAAACAGGAAGGCAGAGGGAAAAGGAAAGATTGAAATTGAGTATTATTCCAGTGATGAATTGGACAGGATTATTGGTCTTTTGATGGAATAATTTTGAAGTGTGGACAATTTTAGAATATTATAAATGGAGGATATGGAGGATTATATGGAGCTTTTTAATTATGTGGGAATTGATGTGGGATATGTTGTTTTAGGTCTGGCAGGATTTTGTCTGATTTTATTCATTCTTCTTATTGTTATGATGTCGAAAAATTCAAAGTTAAAGAAAAAATATATGACTTTCATGGATGGGGAAGATGGAAAGAATCTGGAAAAGGCAATTTTAGACAAGTTTTCTGCGATTGATACGCTGCAGGTAAATGTGGAGGACATTTATAGACAGATTCAGTCGATTAACGGGCAGCTTGTGACGGCTTATCAGAAGATTGGGCTGGTAAAATATGATGCATTTAAGGAAATTGGCGGAAAGCTGAGTTTTGTGCTGGTGCTTCTTACGGCAGAGGATGACGGATTTATTTTAAATTCCATGCACAGTACCAAAGAAGGCTGTTACACATACGCAAAGGAAGTGGTGAAGGGTGAAGCTTTTGTGATTCTTTCTGAGGAGGAGCATCAGGCACTGGAAGAAGCAAAGTCGAATGTCAGCCTGAGAAGACTGAGCAGTGCGGAAGCAGAAAACCTGAAAGGAAAGAGGAGATAATTTTTGAATAATATCCCTCATGGGAATATGAAAAAGGGTGGGAGAAAAAACTGAAAGAAAAGAGGAGGTAGGCTGTGAATCCGGAAGAACATAAGCGTGAGAAAGAAAGAAGGTTTCTTTTTTATGTCTCCTTTTTTTCTGTTTTTTTTCAAATTCTGGCGCATGGCAATCATGAACTTTTGTTTGGTTTTCTTTTAGGCAGCATGTTATGCTGTCTTTTGGTGTTTGAGGGAATGAATGGTTTATTTTCAAATGAAGGGGAAAATGTTTCTAATAAGAAAATTTTTTTTGGAAAGAAATTTTTTTTTGGAAAAAAAATTTTTTTAGATAAGAAAGAAAAAAATATAAGAAATATAAAAAGGGAAAGAAGTTACTTTTTTTCTTTTTCTGTTATTTTAGCTCTGATTTTATCTGCGGATTATCTTTTTTTTAGAAGAACGGGTGGAAATCAGATGAGCCGGTTCGATGGAGGAGTCCTTTTTCTTATGCTGTTTGTCTTTTTATGGACAGAGGTTCGGAATAAAGATTTTATCGGAAATCTGGCAGAGTGGCGGCAGAGTCTTACAAAAGAAAAAAATATTGTATTTTTCATCATTAAAATAATTTTAAAAATGATTTGTATCTGTGTGGCAGGTTATTTTCTGGTGGATTGGGTGATTGGGTTCTGCATGAAGCATCACATTCGTTATTCTCTGGCTGGAGTGCTTTTTTTATCATGGGTGGTGCAGGGCGTAAATGTGATTTTTGGGAGAAATGCAGGTGGGATAGAGGAGATGTGTGATTCCATGACCTTTGATGTTATTTTTCTTTTTTTATGTTCTTTTGGGCTTTGGGCAGTGTTAAGTCCTCTAAGTATTTCTTATGAAGAAATTATTTCTTTGATTGTTATGAGTATTCTCAGTATTTTTATGGTGTGGAGAGATAAGGTAAGTAAGCGGATTGCAGGAAGCCTGATGCTTACGTTATATGTGGCAGGGGTGATTTTTTTTATACGCTAGTACATCGTAAGATTGTTGGAATTATAATGTTGAGAAAAATATAAAAGTTGGCTGTGGTAAATGAATGTATTTTGATTACATCAAGTGGAAAATATATTAGACCAAATAGCGGTACTAATTTAGGAAGAAAATGATAAATGAAAATAAAAAAACCGGAATGAATAGGATATAACTAATCATCCGGTACAATGGTGCCAAATAATTTTTTTAAGGAATCCGGCAGATCTTCGTGAATCAGGTAGGAAGGATCCTCGCTGATATTTCCGCCGTTAAAATCATTATGGTATTTTTTAACGGTTTCATTGATGGCGAGCATTTTTTTATCCAGAAAAGAAATGATGTCGGCGCACTCTCTCAGCTCCTCACGTATTCCGTCAGGAGCTTTTCCATCAAATTTATAATAAATCTTATGTTCTAAGCTTGCCCAGAAGTCCATGGCAATGGTGCGGATCTGGATTTCAACTTTTGTGTTCACCACATCATTCGACAAAAAAATAGGGATAGCAACAATCATGTGATAACTCATGTAACCGTTCGGTTTTGGTGAAGAAATGTAGTCTTTCACCTGTAAGACACTTACGTCATCCTGCTTGGCAATGGCCTTTGCAATCCGGTAAATATCAGAGGTGAAAGAGCAGATGATGCGCACACCGGCAACATCATTGACGTATTTTATGATATTTTCTACGGTCAGCTCTTTCCCTTTGATTCTTATTTTTCTGGCAATGCTCTGCGCAGATTTAATGCGCGAGGTAATGTGTTCAATGGGATTGTATTGGTGCGCCAGCTTAAATTCATTGTTCAGGATTTCAAGCTTTGTGCTGACTTCCTTTAAAACGGCATCATACATGAGAAGTGCTTTGTTCCATTCATTTTCTTCGTCGTTATAATAAATTTCATTCATTTATTTCTCCATATTTTTTTATCTAATATATCGTTTTTTAATAACCTGGACAAAATACCATCTGCCAAAAATCCATATATGCCATCTGCCGAAAGTCCATATATGAAAGACTTTGGCCAGATAGTATAAGCCCGGTTAATTAGAAACCTCAATACTAATTAAAATTAAAAATTTTGTTCATAACATCATATCCGGTTTTAATGAATTTCATGCCTGCAGCAGATTTGAACTGCAAAAGTCCACCCATTTTCTGGAAAGTGATGATGTGGTAAATTTTTTCACTTTTATTCTTCAGATAATTCCAAAGGTCTTCCCTTTTTTCCAGACTTTCCTTTGAACCTTCTTTTACTAAGAACACAGAGCTTACAATCATCATCATGGACAGATACTGCAAAAGGTAACTTCTTAACTTATCATCATGAATGGCATCATAATCAAATTCATCAATCATGATTTTTGTAATTTTTATCTGCTGGTCAATGCGTCCTATCATGACGGTTTCATTTACTGACTGGTCATCACGTCCAATGAAATAATGGTAAAGGTCAGTATTTAAATAGCAGAGTTTTTTTACATGGTTGAGCGGCATAAATGCAAAAATATTGTCCACATAAAAAGTATGCTCCGGAAGTTTTAATCCGGATTCACGCAGAACTTCTGTACGGTACATTAAAGAGTGCATGAGCAGATTATTTGTCATGCGGAAATGTTTTGCATCTTTCCATTCCAGAAATTTATTTGGAGTAAAAGTTTCCTTATAATGAATGGATTTTTGTTTATTTAAGCTTGGTTTATCATATACATAGTTAGAAATAATGAGGTCCAGCGGAATTTCATTTTTCTGGATATAGTGGATGAATCGGAGGATTTTTTTCAATGATTCCCCGTCAAACCAGTCATCGCTGTCAAGCACTTTGAAAAAAAGCCCTGTTGCATTGGCAATACCGGTATTTACGGCAGAGCCATGACCACCATTTTCTTTATGGATGGCACGTATGATTTCAGGATATTCCGCCTCGTACTTTTTGGCAATTTCCAGTGTATTATCTGTGGAACCGTCATCTACAAGAAGTATCTCCACGTAATTTTCTCCGGCGAGGGAGGTCTTTATTGCATGTTCCATATATTCTTCAGAATTATAACAAGGAATGGTAATTGTTAAAAGCTTCATAATAACCTCTTTTCTGCCGCAAAGTACGGCTGCTGGTTTTGGTTTATAAATTGATTTGCACTTTTATCCGAAAATTGCTGTTTCTGCAATTTTCGCAAGATAAATGCGTCAGCATTTATTATATCATAATGATCGCGCACGCTTTCTGCGCATAACCCAAATTTGCTGTCTTTGCAAATTTGCAATATAAATCCGCTTGCGGATTTATTATATCATAAGTCCAGTTAATGAAAAACTAAAATACCGGCGTTAATATTTTGTACAGTGCATGAAATCATTTTATCAGATTGAATCAGACTTTTCAATAGAAAGAACATCTTTCTTATAGACATAATTTTAGAGGACAGATATAATAAAAAAACAGGGGAGGTGATAGGATGACGGAAAAAGAATTGATAAAACTTGCGGTGGAGGCGAGAAAAAAGTCATATGCACCGTATTCACATTTTCATGTGGGGGCATGTCTGGAAACGAAAACAGGAAAATGTTTTTCCGGCTGTAATGTTGAAAATGCTGCATTTACTCCAACGAATTGTGCAGAACGCACCGCATTTTTTAAGGCTGTGAGTGAAGGAGAGAAAAAATTTAAAAGAATTGCAATTGTGGGCGGTGGTGAAGACGGAGAAATGCAGTTCTGTTCTCCTTGTGGTGTATGCAGACAGGTAATGATGGAATTTTGTGAGCCGGAGAGTTTCCAAATTATTGTGGCAAAGTCCGAGGCGGAGTATAAAGTTTTTACATTGGCAGAGTTGATGCCGGAGGGTTTTGGACCGGATAACCTGAATTAACAGAGGGAAATAAGGAGGGCCTGCGTATGCGTATGTATGATATGATTGATAAAAAAAAGTACGGAAAAGAAATGACAAAGGAGGAAATTGAATTTGTCATCAATGGTTATGTGGCAGATGAGATACCGGATTACCAGATGGCGGCGTGGCTGATGGCGGTATATTATCAAGGCATGACAGATGAGGAGCTTATCTATCTGACAGACTGTATGGCAAAATCCGGTGATATGGTCGATCTTTCAGAGGTGAAGGGAATCAAGGTGGATAAGCACAGCACCGGTGGCGTGGGTGATAAAACTACATTAGTTGTGGCTCCATTGGTGGCGGCATGTGGTGGCAAGGTGGCGAAAATGAGCGGCAGGGGCCTTGGATTTACCGGTGGCACCATTGATAAGCTGGAATCTATTCCGGGACTTGTCACCTCCATGGAAGAAAAGAAATTTTTTGAAATTGTGAACCGGCTTGGTGTGGCTGTCATGGGACAGTCAGCAAATATTGCGCCAGCAGATAAAAAAATCTATGCGCTGCGTGATGTGACAGCAACGGTGGACAGTATTCCTTTGATTGCATCTTCCATTATGAGTAAAAAGCTGGCAGCAGGAAGTGACAAAATTGTTTTGGATGTAACAGTGGGAAGCGGTGCTTTTATGAAAAAGAAAGAAGATGCGGTGAAGCTTGCGGAGCGGATGGTGGCTATTGGTGAAGGAGCAGGAAGGGAAACCGTAGCAATTTTAACCAATATGGATGTACCACTTGGAGAGGCTGTGGGAAATGACCTGGAGATTTTGGAGGCCATTGATACATTAAATGGAAACGGTCCGGAGGATTTTAAAGAGATTTGTGAAGTTTTTGCTGCACAGATGCTGATGCTTTCCGGGTCTGGTTCTGCGGAGGAATGTAAGGCTCTCATAAAAAAAGCCATTTCAGAGAGGACGGCACTTAAAAAATTTGCAGAAATGGTAAAAGAGCAGGGCGGGGATGAACGTTATATTTATGAGCCGGAGCGTTTTACAGAGGCACCATTTAAAAAAGAGTTTACAGCAGAACAGGATGGATATATTTTTCACATGGATACGGAGCTTTGCGGAAAGACCTCTGTTCTCTTAGGTGCGGGGAGAACAACAAAGGAAAGTGACATTGATGCAAAAGCAGGAATCCGTTTTTATAAAAAGACAGGTGCTTTTGTAAAAAAAGGAGAGGTATTAGCAACACTTTATGCTTCAGAGGAACAAAAGCTAAAGGACGCATGTGAGTATTTAAAAGCGGGGTATGTATTTTCAGCAGCAGAACCCCCGGCACAGAAAGCCGTTATCGCAAGGATAACGAAGGACGGAGCGGAGTATTTTTAAGAAATCTTTTTATCCTTGAATGTATGATGTCTACTGGTTATTGTGATGGAGTATTGGCAGTTTTTGTGAGGCTGTCACAGGAAGCAGATTATTGGTAAGAGCTTTGGTTGGTGAGTAAAAGCTCATGGTTTGTATAAATGTCTATGATCATATCTGTTTTTTTGGAAAAAACGGTATTTTTATCCAGTTTTGCAGAAAGTGTGGTGCTGATAAAAGTACCGTCTTTTTTGTACAATGCAATAACAGAATTCAAATAAGAGGGCTCTGTACGGATCTGCTCTTTTGATATTTCAAGCTCCTTTTGTGAGTAAATCCGGATATTGTCTGAAAAAAAATCATCAGGAACCGGAATATCTGCTGATTCAGAAGCTGCCGTCTGAAAGATGCAGGAGCATTTGGAAAAAGGAGGGGACATAAGTGCAAAGGCTTCTGTTGGATATAAATGGTCTGCGGAAATTTCTGTTGTAAAAAAAGTGGAGGGACGTAAAGGTTTATTTTCCGGTAAAAAAAGATAGGTATGGGATGGAAGCAGACAGGACAGGGAAAAATCCGCAGTATATAAATCTGAAATGGTCTGTTTAAAATCAGAAGAGGATACGGTGGTTAAGTAAAAATAATTATTCCCTGTTTTTTGATAAAGCTCAAAGGATACTCTGTTTTCTGAATGTCCTGAAAAATTTTCACCGGAAAAATATGCTAAAAGCCTGGAGTATGTTTTTTTCCGGAGATTTATTTTTACCGGAAGAATCTGACTATTCTTAATCTTTATTTCTGTGATGGGAGAAAAATAGAGAATCTCTCCGTTTTTATCCAGAGCAGAGATTTTTAAGTAATATGTTCCATCTGAAAAGGAAACCGGAAATTCCGGGGATGAAAACATGGAGATGGGGGTTCCGTTCATGTCAAAAATCGGCTTTTTTTGTCCGGCTTCATAAAAGGAAAAAGAAAAAGTGCTTATTTTTTCAGAATATTCCGGTGATTCAAAATTAATAGTAAGCTTTGAAGCATCTAAAAGCTTATTTTTTTTTAATGTAATTTCAAAATAAAGGTTTCCAGTATAAAAAAAGGAAGGAGAAAAACTTAGTCTGCAGGGTTCATAGGAAGGTGATGCTGTTTTTGTATTTTTAAGGATAAAGAGGACATATTTTTCGTTATGATGAATGGTTTCCGGCAGAATCGTTTTTTTGGAACACAAGGGAATATGGGAAGAAAGCAGGGAAAAGGAAGCAGTATCTGTTGCTGTTATTTTTGTATATGGAGAGCTTTCATCCTGTGAATTTTCTGAATTTGTAAAAAGCAGGGTGCCATCTTCTCCTGTTGTTTCAGAAATCAATGCATCTTTAAGAGAAAATGAAGAAATTTCAGAAAGCAGCGCATCTTTAGGGGAAGATTGACTGTTTTCTGTAGTTTTTGCTCCTTCTTTAAATAGATAAATTTGTGCATCAGGCACAGGTGTCCCGGTTTCATCCTTTATGAAAAAATCCATTGTAAGATTTGAATTTTTTTCTGATTTTAATATGAAATTTTCGCAAATGGTGCCTTTTTTGGAAAGGAGAAGGGAGGTCAGGGTTTCTGAATGATATCCCTCTTTTTCTGCAGATAAAGAAACAGGAGTGCCTGTTTTTTTGATTTCATAATGGCCGGTTTCATCTGTATAAGATGATGCGGTCCCATCTGTGGTTTCATAAGAGATAAAGGTGTTGGATAAAGGAGTCCCTTCAATATCCATGACAAATCCGGAAATATCTTCTGTATCCAAACGTTCCTCATAATTTGCTTTCAGTTTCTTTTTAAAGGAATTAGATTTAATGATATAATTTCCATTCATGGAGTTATCATGCGGGCAGAGCTTTTTCCTGCTGGATGGATTTAAAAGATAAACAATATCCTTCCCGTCCTTAGAAAGCTCTGAAAAGGATGCGGAAAGTTTTGGTGCTTTTTTTCCTTCCGGGGTTATGGTCAGCCTGCTTTTCATGATTTCTTTTTTTAATATGATCCGGCTGGATTTTAACATGATGGTGTAGTCATAAGGGTTGATTGTCTTTTTTAGGGAAAACTGTGCATTTTCAATATAATCCTTTGACTGGATGTTAAGCTTTGTTTTTATTGTTTTTATTTTTTTATTTTGTTGATAAATCTGTGCAGATATGGTTACGGTTCCTTTTTTCTTTGCAAGAAGCTTTCCGGTGTTCCTATGTACCGAAGCAGTTTTTGAATCAGAAGAAAAAAAGAAGACAAAGCTGTTTTCCGGAAGATTCTTCACAGAGAGTTTTATGGATTTTCCAACTGTTAAGTTGTCGGTAATTTTTTGCAGGGCAGGTGCTTTTTCACTGGCAGACACAGACTTTGGCATGGAACCAAAGAGCAGGGATAGAAAAAAGCCCAGGAAAAAAACAGAGGAAAAAAAGATGTGTGAGAAAAGTGAATGTGTTTGTTTTTTTATTTGATTCTGTTTCATAAGAAAGCCTCCTTTTTATAAAAAGTTTTAATAAAAAATGGTACAGGCAGGAAGGTTCTGCTTTAAAACAGAAATTTCCCGTCTGGTCGCATTTGTGTTTGTAAGAAGCAGATATTCTAAGCTTTTTAATTTTTTTAAAGCAGTAATACCATTTAAGGTCTTTTGGCCGGATAAATCCAGTATTTTTAGATTTTTTAAAGAGGACAGTGCAGAAAGCTCCTGTACTTTATTTTCAGAAAGATCCAGCACCTCTAAATGTTTTAATTCTTTTATTCCCTGAACAGAGGTGATGTAGTTTTGGTTCAAATATAATTCCTTAAGGTTTTGAAAGGAAAAAAAGGAACTGACATTTGAAAAATGATTTCCTGCTGCAAAAATAATCTGAATATCCTCTGTATGTTTTACTTTTGAAAGGAAAGAAGTATTTTTTAGGTTCTGTCCTTCTAAATCTAAGACGGAAACAATTTTTTCCACTGGTATACTGGTTTCTGTAGGAGCATCTGTATTTATTGGTAAATTGTCTGAAGTTCTCTGAAAAACAGGTGGAGCTTTTGTTTCCTGTAAGCTCAAAATTTGGGAGCCGGAGACGGATTCTGTCTGCATATTTGCTTTTACCTGTTTCACGTTGTTTTCCGGATTATTTGTATTTGATAACGTGTGATAACATGCAAAGAGAAACAGAAATCCACAAAACATGCAGAATCCGTATAAAACAGGTTTGCTGATACTTTCTTTTGAAAACATGGATTTTGGAATGGAAAAAATTTTTGGTCTGTTTTCAAAAGTATTTCTGGAATTTTTGTGTGTTTTATATTGTTTTTGTAAAAAGAAAGGAAATATGGAAAGAAGAAGACTTTCCTCCTCCGGCTCCGTAAAAGAACAAAAAAGACTATTTTCAAAATCGGAAATTTTTGTCCGAAAGGTATTTCGTATTTTTTGCTCTTTTACTTCTTTCAGAGCATGACCAAATTCAAAAAATTTTTTTTCAAAAAAATCAGAAGATAAATATACGGTTTTACAGGTATACAGGGTATCAGATAAAAAAGCGGTTATTTGTTCAAAATCATTTGTTATTTCATCAGATGCAGTAAGTGCTGTTTTTGTGGAATTCTCCATGATTTCTGATGGAGTTTTGCCAAAATGCAGCAAAAGAAAAAGTATCATAAAAAAACCATATACATCATAATTTGCCGGTGAAATGTCCTTTGGTATGTTTTCCGGATAAAATCCTTTGGTGGATCCTGTAAGATGTGGTTTAAAACAGTTTTTTCTTTCTTTTTTTATACGGGCAGAGGAAAAATCACCCAAAATATAATGTCCATCCGGGTTCAGATATATATTATCCGGTGAAATATCCATATGGAAAATATCTGCTTTATGCAGGGCAAGCAGCGTTTTTCCAATATCGGAATATAGTGTCTTTATTTGATGAAAATCCATTTGTCCAGATTTTACAAGGTAAGAAAGCGACTGCAGCTTAGGAAAAATAAAATAGATAAAGTGTCTGGTATGATATTCCTGTACTGCGGTAAGGATTCCGCCATCTGAAAGAGAAGAAAGCTTTTCGTATAATAATCTGTCATATTGATTTGCAGGAATAATCTTTAAAATATAACAGTCTTCTGAAAAAGGGAGCATTTTTTTCAGGGAGCAGATGACGGATGTTTTTTTCACCAAAAGGATTTCTGCCAGAGTAAATTCTTTGTTTAACTCCGGGGGCAGATGTAATTGAAAATTATTGTTCATAGTATTCCTCCATGTTGTATGACG
Source organism: uncultured Lachnospiraceae bacterium (assembly GCA_902795775.1). GTDB lineage: Bacteria > Bacillota > Clostridia > Lachnospirales > Lachnospiraceae > Butyribacter. The sequence continues at coordinate 15,155 of CADBMP010000087.1, forward strand.
CGGGCTGTTAAAATTCAATGTTTTATATTTTGTATTAAGTTTTTTATTAGATTTATATATCTTAAAAATCTTTGATATATGGATTTTTGGCAGAGATTCATTTTGTCCGGATTAAAAAACGATATATTAGTATACTCTGATCAGAACAGAGGAAATCAGGGAAGCCCTTTTTTTGTGTTTTACATATATAATGACAATACCTCTTTTTTTGGCATAAATCATCTCTTTTTTTATGTATGCTGTTTTTTCATCTGAACTCAGCCATATGAACTGATTTTTAGAATTGATTTTTTTACTGCTGTTTTTTTTTATTTTTATACCAGAGGACAGAAGGGAGAGGGTAAGCCTTTTTTTCTGTTTTGGTTTTAAGTGAATAAAATGGGGACTAAGCTTCAGAGTGAGTTTTTCCTGTTTTTTTGGTGGGGCAGGAGTATGTTTTTCCTGTTCTGTGCCTTGAGGAGCATAAAAGGAAAAATTTTCTTCCGGCTTTGGCATTTCTGGTAATGGATTCTGCGGTACAGGTCTGGTGGCAGGGGGCTGTGCAGGTTTTGGAACATCCCTTTTTTCAGGTTTTTGTGTTGGCCTTTGTGTAGGTGTTTTTGTTGGTCTTTGTGTAGTTTTAGGTCTGGGTGTAACTTTAGGTGTGGGCTTAGGTGTGCTGTGTTGTTCTTTTTCATATGGGGTGTACCACAGAGTGTATTTGATATCCTGTGCAGTAGGATTTTTTAATGAGAAAAAAACATATCCGTTTTCTTTCTGGTTCTGCAGATTTACGGTAAAAATCATGCCGGAAGGATTATGCTGTTTATGAAAATTTATAGGATTACCGGTACGGTCAAGCAGTTTTGGGACAGGAGCACTGCCCTTTTTTATCTTTATATGGATTTCAAGAAAAGTCCCGGAGGAAATACGGTAATATGCAGCATCATGTGCGGATATTTCATCAGAATAAATCCTTTTCGGGGAAATGGCGTAGCTTTCTGTAATCTGGTTATGTGCAGTATTGATCTGGGTTTCACTGGCAGCCGTATCAGAATAAAAAATAATGGATGCCATAAAAAGAAAAACTGCAGAAAATTTTTTTATGTGATGAAAATGATATTGTAAATAATATTTCATGCGGGGTTCCTTTCCCCATTCCAAATCCTGAAACTATAATACAAAAAAGAAAAAAGAAATACTATGGGCAAATTTGCAAAAAGAAATTTTTATTTTTATGAAAATTAACGAAAAAAAGAAAAGAGAAATGCACAAAAAATATTACATTAAATATTTTGGGTGTGACTATCATCACACCTTATTTATGAATCCATATAGATTTTCATTTGAAAACAAGTTTTCAGTGAAAAATCTATATGGATTCATAGGAAGGATGACGGCTGTGAATGGATGTGTAGCTGCTGCACTTCATACACATAAGTGAACTGCAGCGTTTAGTTCGCTACATAGCTGATAAATTTGTATCCAAGCTTTTTAAAATATTCTTCAGCAGAATGGATGGACATGGTACGTTTTTTCATGGTAGCAGGATCCATCCATGATACATTTGCGGTGGTATATGACATAATCAGGACACCGCTGTTATTTCCGGTCATGGCAATGACCGGTTTGGAGCTGCTGACAAAATAAAGAATTTCATCCACAGTACAGCCGGTTAAGTTGACCGGAAGGTCAATATACCGTTTCAGCATGGAAAGTGGAGATTTTCCCTTTAGCTCTGAGGTGGTAGTGGTAATCTGTGCAGCCTGCAAAAGCATCTGTGTACAGGCTTTCAAGCTGGAGGAGCCATCGTTTGGATAAGTAATGCCGGACAGCTCTTTGCTCAAAAATTTTCCACCGCGCTCCCATATAATATGAGAGTCACTATCCATGACTGTACCCATCTGTTCATCTGCCATTTGAATGGACAATGCAATATCATCTGTGGAGGAGGAAATGCCTCCATTTGCATAAATATAATACTTGACTGAATTTCTGACTTCTTCATCTGACAAGTGGAGCGTTGTATTCTCAGTTACCATCATCTGCTTTGTGGCAGTAATATCAGGAATATCCTGTAAAATAAAGCCTGCCGGAAGGGAAAGATAATATTCTGTCAAAAATTTCTGTGTAATTCGGGTGGTCAGCTTTACTGATTTGGTTTCCACTGATTTCTGGTTCATAATGGTATCACCACTTGTATCGACAAATTTTCCGTTTGATTTTTTCATGCGTTCCAGCCGAATGACATTGTCTTCAACTACTGCGCTGGTGACATATCGGTTCGGATTCCGGTATTCCCTCAGAATGTTCCCTTTACAGTCTGAAATAAAAAGCTTATATGCAGGTGTAATGATTTCTCCGGTACTTGTTTCAAAAATATCCCGTTTTCTGACAAAACCGTAAACAATATTGGAATCAATGGTTCCAAGCACAATAATTCCCTCATTTTTTGCTGCTTTTACACTGAGATATTTAGAAGTTTCAAGGTCTAAAATCTGAATGTTATCTGAAATTTTATCAGATGAATTTTCCTTTGTTTTTGACCAGATAAAGCAGCCGGCTTTTTTTAACATGGAAAAATGGTCTTTAGACGCATGTTCTGTTAAAATCTCATATTTTTTTGAGGAAATATTGTAAGCATATACCTTATCATTAAAGGAAAAGTAAAAAATATCCCTGTTATTAAAGTAGCTGTAGTTTCCGATATCTTCTTTTAACTGCTGGTAGGTCGTGGAAAGGGGAATATATACCCTTTCTGTAATCCGGTTTTCCTTTGAAGTGTAATCATACAGGATAATTCCGACTCTTCCTTCATAATCTCCACCGTTCATATAACCGTAAAGCATAAAACTAATATTTCCATCGTCATCAATCTTTAGAATCTTGATATTATGCTGCATATAAAAGTCGCGGAGATAATCACTGGAGCCTTCACTAAAGGAAAAAATAATGGTCAGCTTGTTTTTTTCCAAATCATAGTGGTATAGGTTTCCATTCCGGACAAAGGCGACCTTTTTGTTTGAATCGCTGGAAAGGATATCAATATCTTCTGCATTTGTAATACCAATCTTAAATTCGCTTTTCTTCATGGAAACAAAAGACGGATTAAAAAATGCTTCCATCCTGCGGTTAAAAGCAAGAAGGTAAATCCGATTATCTGCATAGCGTACTCTGTAATATTCGCTTACATAATAAGTTTCTGTTCCTGCAGATGTTTTCATGGTGACGTAATAGGTCTGAGAAATGGCAGCAGTTGCAATGTTCAGTTCATGAATCATTGGAACCGGTTTTGTTATTTTTTTCGGGTTCAGTTTTTTCCAGGTAATCATGTCCAGGCTGGAGTTAATGGTCACATTTGCAAGAGAAGAATTTGCGTTTGTGTTTGCCTCTAAATATGGGGCAATGTTAAAATCCGTTTTTTTACTGAAGGTTGCTTTATGAAAGTTTTTTACAAATTCAAGCTTTTGTTTCAAAAAACAATCATCTGCGTAATATTTTATTCTTGTGTAAAAATGAATTTTTTTACTCAGGTTTGTGGTCAATGTAATCTGCAGTCCATATTCTTTGCTGCTTTCGAGTGCTACAGAAAATTTAATGACAGCAGTACGATACGTTTTTTTTGTTTCAAAGGCTGTGAGTGTATTTTCCTCAATATTTTTTTTGTTTGCAATATCCCTTAGCTGAAAATTCAGCTTTTTAATTTTAGATTCGTTCTGCTGGATTTTTACTGTTAATTTTTTTTTCGCATCTATGGGGGTGATGGATTCACGCACCTTCCCGCTGCCGAGTTCACTACTGTATCCATGCAGTGTATTTATGGTAAATTCTCCTGTCTGCAGGTAAACGAGAGGAAAAGTTGAGTGCTGCATACTGGTGGCAGCGGTGGTCGCTACTGAAATTTCCGGTATCATTCTTCCAAAGAACAGGATGGACAGAATGAAAAGGATAAAAAGTCCGATGGCTTTATATATATGTTTCAAGGTTGTTCTCCCTTCTGTTTAAAACTGTTTTTTATTAAATGTCCACGCTTATTGTAAGATAAATGCGTCAGCATTTATTATAGCAGATTTATTATTTATTGTCTGCATAATCAGAAAATTCTTTCATAAAATGTTGATAAGAAAAGAAAGAGAGGGTTACACCCCACGCATCTTTGCCGGTGTAATAAAAGAGGGTCTGTTTTGAAAAAAGATTGTTATGAAAAAGGGAGCAGGTTAATGTTTCCTTTAGAGCTTACAGAGCTGGACAGAGATTATTATTATGCAAACAAGGAATACTTATATCCGCGGGAGGTCTTAGATATCCAGAAGGTGGTGGAGGAATTTTGTGACAGGATGGAGTATGATGGAAGTATCATGTATGATGAGTATCCTGATAAGACTTCCATAGAGCGCATTTCCGAAAAAATATGTGAAAACAGCAGATGTCAGGGAGATAAAGGAATTGATAAAAAATGGATGAGGGCATTGGTACAGGTGCTTTTGTGCAGTGAAATTTCTTTCCGCAGGGAAAGAAGATACCGGCATAAAAAGAACATGAAAGCATAAAACGGAAAGAAGTTCAGAAAGAAATCCGGAAAAATGGATTGCGAATGCCGGTTAAGACGGCTCAAAAATCTGTTAAAGCAGCTCCTGATAAATATCACGCCTGGAAATTCCACGGTCCTTTGCAGCAAGTTTCATGGCTTCCTTTTTTGAGTTTCCCTGTTCCATATAAAAGCTTACATGTTCAGGGACAGACATGAGCTCCCATTTTTTCTGGCTCTCCCTGTCTAATGTTTCCTTTGAAATTCCTTCTAAAACAATAACATATTCTCCACGAGGAGCATTTTCTTCCAAAAAAGAAAGTGCTTCTTTTAATGTGGTCAGGGTGACAGTTTCATGGATTTTTGTGAGCTCCCTGCATAACGTCAGTTTTCTGTCACCTAAAGTTTCAAAAAGCTCCCGGATGGTATTTTTAATATGATGCGGGGATTCATATAAAATAATAGTGCGTGTTTCTGTTTTTAACATTTCTAAAATCTGTTTTCTTTTCTTTTTGTCCGATGGAAGGAATGCTTCAAAAGAAAAGCGTCTGGTGGAAAGACCGGACAGCGTAAGTGCTGTGATACAGGCACAGGCACCCGGCAGTGAGGTGACAGGAATACCGGCAGCATGCGCCCGGCGTACCAGTTCCTCTCCAGGATCTGAAATGGCAGGAGTCCCGGCATCTGTAACAAGTGCAATGTTCGTGCCATTTGCAAGCTTTTCAACAAGAACATCTGCTTTTTCAATTTTATTATATTCGTGATAGCTTGTCAGAGGTGTTTTTATTTCAAAATGATTTAACAGGCAGAGTGTATTACGTGTATCTTCTGCCGCAATCAAATCTACGGATTTTAATGTATTTAACACACGAAGTGTAATATCTTCTAAATTTCCAATGGGAGTTGCGCAAATGTACAATGTTCCTGGCATGATATCCTCCTGTTTTTTGTTGTTCCGGCTGCAAGTTATTATATAAAAATCGTTTATTTTCTGAATCCATCGGAACGGTAGATTTCCAAAAGCTGCCCGGTATATTTTCCGGGCGACTGGTATACAATGATCGGTGGTTCCGTTTTTAACATGGGATTTCCGTCTTTTACTCCTTCAAGAAGAACCATGTTTGGCTCCTTGTGGATATATGGATGAACCATGCACATACGTTTTGGCTCCAGATGGTGCTTTCTAAAAACCTCAAAAATTTCAGCCAACCTGTGGGGACGGTGAATTAAAAAAAAGCTTTTTTTGGGTTTCAGCAGAAGGGAAGCTTCCCTTACCACATCTTCTAAGGTACAAAGGATTTCATGGCGTGCAATGGCTTTTGGAAGTTCAGGATTTTTGAGCCCATGATTTTCATTCATATAAGGAGGGTTGGAAAAAACAGCATCATATATTCCTTTTTTATAAATGGAAGAAGCCTCTTTAATATCTCCTTCCGTAATTTCAATTTTTTCAGAAAGTCCGTTCAGAAGAATGCTCCGTCTTGCCATGTCAACGCTTTCTGTCTGGATTTCCAAAGCATCAATGTGTGCTGCATTTGTTTTTGCAGCCAGAAGGATTGGTAAAATGCCGGTACCTGTACCAAGATCCAGAGCCCGTCCATTTTCCGGAATTTGTACAAAATGAGATAAAAGTACAGCATCCATGCCAAAACAGAACTTGTCCGGATGCTGTATAATAAAATAATCTTTAATCTGTAAATCGTCTAAACGTTCTCCACTATGCAAATACGCTTCTTTGTCCATATGATTCCCCATTCTATATATGCTGTGGGTGGGTTCTATGGACTGAAAAAATATCAATTTTTATCCGTTATTCTGTCTTTATGCCGTTTGGCTGTTTCGCTCTGACTGAAAAAGATATAAAAAGATATTATTTTCTGTCCGTCATTTGCCCTTGAACCCTCCACGATTTCCCTTTCGCACATTTCTGCTATTATTCCGGTAAGAAGCTTTATGACTTTCGGATTTGTGTCCCTCCTGTTTGTGCCCTTCAGGTTTGTGCCCTTCAGGTCTGTGCCCCTCGGATCTGTGCCCTTCGAACCTGTGCCCCTCAGACCTGTTTCCCTCAGACCTGTTTCCTTCAGACCTGTTTCCTTCAGATTTTGATTCCCTTCTTCCGGTTTCATTCTTTTTTTCTTTATAGGAGCCATTGCTAAAAGAGCGATTGCCCTTGAATCTGCGGTCTTTTTCATTGCGATGGTGATTATGGCGTTTTTTTGGTTCCTTTTCCTGATCCTCCTCTGTGTTTTCTGCTGCATCTTCCAAATCGGAAAGTTCCATTTTTTCTAATTCATAAATGGCTTCTTCGTCCAGTTCTTCATCAGGGAGAACCATGCCGACAGGAGTATCATAATGATTCTTGCGATTATCGAACTGCAGCTCTTTCACAGAATATTCTTTGACTTCTTTTTCGTCGTTTTCATTTAAAATAAGAACCTTTACGAGCTGTTTTAAAACGCTGACACTTTGAACTTCCCCTTCATATCCGTCATAGGTTTTTACGGACATGCCGATATGTGGAAGAGTGCTGTTCAGGTATTCGTATACTTCTTCTTCGTTTTTCAGACAGCACATGAGCCTTCCGCACATTCCGGAAATTTTGGCAGGATTCAGGGATAGATTTTGTTCTTTTGCCATTTTGATGGATACCGGTGCAAAATCAGAAAGAAATGTATGGCAGCACAGCGGCCTTCCACAGATTCCAAGGGCTCCAAGCATTTTCGTTTCATCCCGGACGCCAATCTGGCGGAGCTCAATCCTGGTACGGAAGACAGAAGCTAAATCTTTTACAAGCTCCCGAAAATCGATTCTTCCATCTGCCGTGAAATAAAATAACAGTTTATTTTTATCAAAAGTATATTCCGAATCAATGAGCTTCATTTTCAGCCCATGTTTTTTGATTTTTTCCTGACAGATGACATATGCCTCTGCCTCCAGCTTTTCATTTTCTTTACTTGTTTCTGCATCTGCAGGAGTTGCGACACGTATCACATCCTTTAATGGACTGACGATTTTTTCTTCCGGAATTGCTTTTGGTGCCAGAACGACCAGGCCATATTCTATTCCACGGATAGTTTCAACGATTACATGATCTCCTTTTTTTATTTGAAATCCGGCAGGACCAAAATAATACACTTTGCCGGATTTTCTGAATCGAACCCCGATAATGGTTACCATATAATTATTTCCTTTCTTTTCATTCCTTAATGGTAAGCAGCAAAAGCTCAATGGCAGTATCAAAATTTACATTTGCATCCAGTCTGAGCTTTGCTTTATCAATCGCATTGATAATATTTTCAATATCTTCATAATTTCTTTTACTTGCCTGTTTGGAAATGGTATTGTATTCCTCCCTGTACAGAAGAATGTTTGCATCCTTTGTTACTTTGAACATTAAAATATCCCGGAACCATAAAAGCATCAAATCCAGATATTCGTTGATTTTTCCCTTTCTGGTGGAAAAATCCTTCATGGTTGCCATGATATCAGTGATATCCATTTTGTCGATTGTTTTTAGGAGATGCAGCGTATCTGCCTTCATTTCCTGAAAATCGTCAGAGGATGCAAAATGGATAGCTTTTCCAACATTTCCCTGACAGAAGCCGGCAGCAATACTGGCGCGTTCCGGCTCCATCTGCAGATTTTTTATAAGGTACTGCGTAATTTCTTCTTTTCCAAGAGGCCTTGTATTTAAGATAATACAGCGGGAACGGATTGTTTCCAGTAAATTTTCATAATTATCTGTCAGAAGAATAATCATGGCATATTCCGGTGGTTCCTCAATGGTTTTCAAAAGTGCATTCTGTGCAGCCTCTGTCATTTTATTTGCATCTGGAATTACGTATATTTTATGGCTGCTGCTGTATGGTTTGATTTCAATATCATTTACGAGCTGCGTTCTGATATCTTCAACGCTGATGCTTGCTTTTTCATGTGAGATAAAGCGAAGATCAGGATGATTGCCGGAATCTACCTGCATACAGGATTTACAGATGCCGCAGGCATCTCCTTCTGCTGTCCTGTTTTCGCACAGGAGAGATTTGGTCAGGGCAGATGCAATCAGATGTCTGCCGGAGCCTGTTTCTCCGTTAATGATATAAGCATGGGAAAGTTTACCTTTTGTAATCCCCTCCTGCAAATGTTTTTTAATATTATCCTGTCCAATAATATCTTTAAAATTAGCCATATTCCACCTCCGTACATTAGTGGCTGTCTATATGGAAATGACAGTCCATTTATAAATATGTGGCTGGTACATCGTTTCCATTAACTGGCCCATTTGTTTGTCAAATATTGATAAAAATTTTATGCTCAAGTGAAAATATCCAATATCAGGCCACGAATTTCATCTATCTTATTCAGAATGGAAATGTTATCCCTTTCCTCTGCCAAAAGCTCTTCGGCAAGCTCGTCCAGGGTTTCATTGATTCTTTTTACAATCCCATAGACACGGTGCCTTCCTTTACGGTCTAAAAAATTTTCCCGGCTGAATTGGTGCGTGTGCGCAGCAATTTCGTTAATAAATTCGCGGATGAGCTTTTTGTATTCCTGTAAATCCCGCACATCCATTCTTTTGCCGAGCTTGTTTCCCTGCTGGGTAATTTCCTCCATCATCAGGGAAAGATGGGACTGCAGTTCGTTTTCCTCAAGGCTGCTTAAAAGGGCAAACCGAAAAGAACCATCACTTTCAGACACAGGTGCCTTTTGGATTGTCTGCTGAATCTGCTGCATGTTATTTATTTTTAAATCCAAGCAAACACCTCCTTTAAAACAAATACGAAACTTTGTTCCAGATATCATCGGCAATTTTTTCCACACTTTGGTTTCCATTGATGACGATGATATTTTCCTGTCCGTTAAAACGACGGAATAAAGATAAATAGGCTGACCTGACCTTTGTAAGGCTCTCCATACTTTCATATAAGTCAATATTTTCGCGGTTTTCTTCTATCCGGCGCAGAGCGATTTTCGGAGTGACATCAATAAAAATATGGCAGTCAGGTTTTAAAACAGAAATAGCCCTTTCATTCAGGGAAATGATCCAGTCGAGGTTTTCCTTGTTTCCCTGATAAGCAAAATTTGAAAGAACATACCGGTCACACAGAACGTGACATCCATGTTCTGTTTTTTCAAGGATTCCATTTAGTTCATTGTGAAGATGGTCTAAACGGTCAGCAGCAAATAAAGCGGCCAGAGTGTTTTCATCTGTTTTTACGCGTCCGGACAAAAACTGGCGCAGAAGTGCTCCTACCGGTCCTGTGGACGGTTCAAAGGTGGTATAACAGTCATCTCCTGTTTCCAACAGGATACGTTCTTTTAAAAGATGTATCTGTGTGCTTTTTCCGCTTCCGTCGATTCCTTCAAAAGTAATAAAACGTGCTTTGTTTTCCATTATAACCAGGCTCCTTGATTTTTATAGTTTGGAAGAATCAGATGTCCCCTGCTGCTGGCATCTGAACAAACAGCAAAAACAGCATCTTCAATGGCAGAAGTGCCTGTATAAAAAAGAACACCTGCATTTACGGTGAAAGGTTCAGATTGTCTGTTTTTAATATTAGTGATAAATTTTTTTGTGGCAGTCAGTGCCTGTGTTTCCGATGTTTCCGGAAGCATACAAACAATCTGGTTCTTGCCGAATTTTGCAATGATGTCAGTAATCCGGCTGGAGGATTTGATTATACTGGCACAAAAACATAAGCATGCAATTTCTCTTTCCGGATTGTCACAATCAATTTGGAAAGCCACCAGTGAAAGAGGATTTTGATGACGTTTAAAACGTTCCACTTCCTTGAAAGCTTCTTCGTAAAATCCACTTTCGCTTAAAAGACCGGTCATCGGGTCATTTTTTGAAACGGCACTCTGATATAAGGCAACCGGGTCATAATTCTTCCTGCGCTCGGCAAGGAGCTTGAATTTTATGGTTGCCTGACTGACATTTTTTACACCAAGGCAGACCTTCCAGGATGTGCCGTCAAATGCCACATATTTGTGTGTGGTCGTTTGTGAATTCTTTTGTGTCTGGAGATCTGAATCTATGATGGTAACGGCAAATTCCTTAATTTCTTCGTAAACATATTCGCCTATGCGGCAGCGTTGAAAGCTTCTGTATTCCTGAATGCGGTAATCCTGCATTTCATAACAGTCACTGATTGCCTTCCGCCATGCAGAAAATTCATTTTTGGAAACACGCTGCTGGTCTTCCAAAGTGAGACAGGAATAGGCATTGTCCCAGTTTTTTGTATACAGGGAATGAAAATACTGATCCAGAACATTTTTTACGGGATCATACGGAACTCCCTGTGGAGGATAGGCAGCCGGATAAACATGCATGCTCCGAAGCCTTGTTTTTTCCAGCCAGACCTTTTGATATTCTGTGCGCTTGTCCGGGTCGCTTAAAATGCGGTATGCTTCGTTTATATCCATCATACGCATTTCTTCCTTCTGGTTTCTGTTCGTATCCGGATGATAAAGGGTACAAAGCTTACGGTAAGCTGCCTTTATGACTTCAGGAGAGGCGTCGTGATGTACTTGTAGAATTTGATAATAATCCTTGAATGCTTTTGCCAAGCAGGACACCTCCTTTTTAATAAAGAGGAGCATGATGAACGCTCCTCCTGATGTGCTTTATCGTTACTATTCATCGTTGTTTTGTTTGTGGTAGTGCGGTCTGTGATTCTGTTATCATGATACCGCAGCACAGGTTCTGCCGGATCAGCTGACTTTTAGTTTAAATTTCTGAATGGCCCTGTCATCATCCAAAGGTATTTTTTCCATGCTGGCACCAAGTGCGGACATTTTTGCTTCAAAACATTCATATCCACGTTCAATGTAACGAATACAATCAATGGTAGAAATACCATCCGCCACAAGTGCTGCAACTACAAGTGCTGCACCGGCCCGTAAATCCGGAGCGGAAACGGAAGCACCTGTAAAGCTGTCAACGCCTTCTATGATGGCAATATTTCCTTCTACCTTTATGTTTGCTCCCATACGCGAAAGCTCATCCACATACCGGAAACGGTTTTCAAAAATACTTTCCGTTACTGTACTGGTTCCCTCTGAGAGGGCTAAAAGTGTGGCAATCTGCGGCTGCATGTCTGTAGGAAAGCCCGGATAAGGAGAGGTCTTTATCTGGGTGTGCTGCAGCCGGTCTGTACAAGAAACACGTACTGCATCATCAAACTCCTCAACCTTTGCGCCAATTTCCAAAAGCTTTCCGGAAATGGCCTCCAGATGCTTTGGAATGACATTTTTAATAAGAATATTGCCCCTTGTGGCAGCAGCAGCGACCATGAAAGTACCAGCTTCAATCTGATCCGGAATGATGGAATATTCGCTTGCGTGAAGCCTTCCGACTCCGCGGATTCGGATTTTATCTGTTCCGGCACCTTTGATATTTGCGCCCATGCTGTTTAAAAAGTTTGCCACGTCAACAATGTGCGGTTCTTTTGCCGCATTTTCAATGACGGTTTTTCCTTCTGCCATACAGGCAGCAAGCATGATGTTTATGGTGGCACCAACAGATACCACATCAAGGAAGATATGGTTTCCAATGAGCCGGTCCGCATGTGTATTTATCATTCCGTATTCAATGTTCACTTTGGCCCCAAGTGCGCGGAAGCCTTTTAAATGCTGGTCAATCGGGCGGCTTCCAATGTCACAGCCTCCGGGAAGTGCGACTTTTGCTTTTTTGTACTTTCCAAGAAGTGCTCCCAGTAAATAATAGGAAGCACGAATTTTACGAATGGAATCATAATCAATGGTTACATCACCAATGGAATTTCCATTGATCTGTACCACATGGGGACTGATTCTGTTCACTGTGGCACCAATTCCTTCTATTGCCTGTAATAATACATTAATATCCCGAACGTCCGGAAGATTATCAATCGTGACGGTTTCGTCTGTCATGATGGCAGCAGCTAAAATCCCTAATGCGGCATTTTTTGCACCACTGATGGTTACTTCTCCCCGCAGAGGTGTTCCACCTTTAATAATATATTGATTTTCCATATTGCACCTCATAAATAAAATGTCTGCTCTAATTCTTTTTCTTCGGTCATTGGTCAAATAAATTGTTTTCGTTCTGTGCGTTATGCTTTGTAAATTTGCGCATAAACTTACTTATACAACATTATAAACATTTCTATCAAGTTGTCAACTGCCTGCCTGTTTTTTCCTGCGGTTTTCAAAATATACAAAGGAATCTATGGCATCAAAAATATCCTGAAAGGTTTCCCTTGGTGCAGCATCAATATATTTTTTCAAAATTTCCTGTTCCTCTGTTCCATGATATTTTCCATAAAAAATGTCAAATAAATTGTGTCCCCTGACGTAAATCCTGAAATCCTCCATATGATCCTTGATATCCTGTTTTGTCTTTATCCTGATATTCAGCTTTTTCAGCATATGCTTTACACTGCCCAGTTTATATAGGTAGTCTTTGAATTTTTTAAATAAAATATTATAAAAATCTTCCTCGGATTTTATGACTCCTATTTTTACCATGATTTTCGGCTCCAGGAAATAATTTTCAAAAGAATAATATTTCAAAATCAAAACATTTTTTGGTTCCACTTTTGGAAGATTTCCTTCATCCTCCATGGAACGCTGGTAATAATAACTGCAAAGCTGTTTTTTCAGATATTTTGGATTTTTTCCATCGCTGTCGCGAATCATCAGAAACTGGTCTTTGAGATACAGTTTGTTGATGTATTTTAAATTTGCATATGTTTTGATATTGGTGCAGCTGTTTGTAGGAATGATGGTAATGCGCCGTAAATTTCCCGATTCATCATAAATTTCGGAATAATATTTTTCCAGAAGGAGCGGCAGGCGGTTGCTGTCCTGCTTTCCCTCCACGATAAATACAAAGCTTACATTCATCAGGTCATTTGCAGTATATCCTAAGTCATTCAGAATAATGTCAATGTCGATGTTTTCTTTTACAGTGGTGTAGTATTCGTCATCCAGCACGATTTCTTTGATCTGCTTTGTTGAAAAATTAAAGATCAGGTTTGGCGAGTGCGTGGAAAAAATGACCTGGTTTTTTTTGGACAGGCGGAACAGAATTTCGCTTGCCACCTTCTGGAGCTGCGGGTGCAGATAAATTTCAGGATCCTCCATCATGATGATGCATGGCAGGGTATCATCTTCCTCTGTATATGTTTCCAGAAGCGATAATGCGTAAATGCTTTTTAATCCTTCGCTTAAAAGATTGATGTTACCGGCAGTACCGCCACGCTCCTTTGAATATACCATGGTATTGATGTGCAGGAGATTATCCATGTCATAATCCATGACATACTGGATTTCCTGTGACGGACTGCCGTTTTTATGGAAATGTTCATTTACTTTTTTTTCAAATTTATTTAGATTTGTATGAAATAATTTATATTGTAAAAGGCGCACAGTTTCAAAAAGGGTCAGCTCCTCCGGTGTTTTTTTATTGATCAGTCCAATGCATTGAAAGCACCGGCTGCAGGTTTTCGCAGAGTCGAACGTACAGCGGTTATCCTTTAGCTTTTCAAAGGATTCTTTATCATAGAAGCTGAATACATCATTCTGCAGCGCCTCGAGATTTCTATTCTGGTCAATGTGGTAAATCTGTGGAAAAATTTCTAATATATGTGTATTGTTTTTACTGTAGCCGTCATTGTAGCGTGTCTGCTTTTCGGGAGTTACTTTAAAGGTAAAGGAAAGAATCCCATTCTGGAAGGATGGCAGTTTTTCTTTAAATTCCTTCAGCCACATATTGTAATCATGTGCTTTACTGACAGCTCCTTTTTTATGATAGTACATCAGGTCGTCATCCGAATATTCAATTTTTAAGGAAACTTCAATGGAACGGTTTTCGTTCAGAAATTCCCTCTGTTTTACTTTGTGTACACCGGAAGCCAGTAAAAGTGCGTCTATGGCGGCAGTTTTTCCGGTATTATTTTTTCCGACAAAAATCAAGGCATTGTCAATGTCCAGTATTTCCAGTTCGCGAATGGATTTAAAGTTTATAATTTTCAGATAACAGATTTTCATGTCATTCCTCCTTTCGTGGCTGTGCTTTTGTTCATACTATGCTTTTTTTACGCCGCAAAGGATGCTGTGCGTTTAAGCGGGATAAATTTTTTCTGGTGTTAGAACATATAAAATATAGGAAACGACAAAAGTATTTATACTTTGGGCGTTTCCTTGCGCCGGACGCATGCTGCGAAACAGCAAAATACAATATGCGTCCGTGTGCATCCGCCAGAGGCTTTATAGTCAACGACAAAATATTTTTGTCGTTGACTATAATGTATGAATGAAAAAAGGATTGGTGCTTTTATTTTGCATTTTTTTCCGGTTTCTGTTTTTTGGCGTTCTTAAATCTGCGCTGTTTTTTTTCTGGCTTCTTTTTGACGGAGTACCCAAAGCTGCCAAGCTCTTTTCCAAGAGAAAAATACCTGCCATGTGAATAAGCGATGAGTCCGGTTTCGTTCAGATGAAAGGTATTTTTTTCATCAATATAGGTGTCTTCCACATGGACAGCAGTTACTTCTGCAAGGAATAAGTGATGGGAGCCGAGCTCTTTGATTTCTGTTACCTGACATTCTATGTTGACCGGAGATTCTTTTACCAAAGGGCAGGAAACGGTATCTGCCGGTATTTTTGTAAGGCGGCAGGCTTCCCATTTATCCACGTCTTTTCCGGAACGAACGCCGCAGAAGTCTGTGGCATGGCATAATTCTTTTGTCGTCAGGTTTACCACGAATTCGCCTGAAGATTTTATCAGGGAATAAGAAAAACGTTCCGGTCTTACGGAAATGGAAAGCATGGGCGGATTTGTGCATATGGTTCCTGTCCATGCAACGGTAAAAAGGTTGGATATGCCGTTTATGTCACCACAGCTTACCAGTACGGCAGGCAGCGGGTAAAGCATGTTTCCAGGTTTGAAATTTATTTTTGCCATGATTTATTTCCTTTTTTAATGCTTGTTTGTTGCTTTTTGTCCTTAACATCATTATATTATAGGAAACTGCTTTATTCAATTATATTTTCCTGATATTTTTGGGAAAAATAGGAAAAATTTGGAAAGGGTGAACTGTTACAAAGAAACAAATTTTCTTCTGGCTATTTTGTGGTGAAAGACTGGTTTTCCTAAAGAATTTGGTGTATAATGATTTTATACGTTTTGAGAAAGGATGGGAGAATGATGGTGGTGCATCCGATTGCTCCGGTTTTTGATGAAAATTCAAAGGTTCTGATTTTGGGAAGCTTTCCGTCTGTGAAGTCCAGAGAAACGGGATTTTTTTACGGGCATCCGCAAAACCGGTTCTGGAAAGTGTTAGCAGGAGTTTTTGAAGATGCTGTTCCGGAGAAGGTTTCGGAAAAAAAAGAATTTCTTTTGAAGCATTATGTGGCGGTCTGGGATGTAATCCATTCCTGTGATATTACAGGCTCCTCAGACAGCAGCATAAAAAACGTGGTGGTAAATGATTTAAGTGAAATTTTGTTAAAAGCGGATATCCGGGAGATTTTTGTCAATGGAAAAAAGGCAGAGGCGTATTATAAAAAATATATTTTCCGGGAGACAAAGAGAGCAGCCGTCTGTCTGCCATCCACCAGTCCGGCAAATGCAGCGTGGAGCTTAGAACGGCTTTTGAAGGCGTGGCAGGTGGTGAAAATAACAAAAAGCGTATGATGGTGAAAGTGGGAAAAGGAATGTGGTCTGTGGCGGGCGGCAGATTATTTTGCCGTTCACTAAAATAAAATAAAGGAGAGAAGATGCAATGAGTAAAGAAATACCTTATAAGATTTATCTGGAAGAAAGTGAGATGCCAAAGCAGTGGTATAATGTGCGGGCAGATATTAAAACGAAACCGGCACCGCTTTTGAATCCGGCAACAAGGGAGCCAATGAAGTTAGAGGAGTTAGAGCAGGTGTTCTGTACTGAGCTCGCAAAGCAGGAACTTGATGATGTGACACCATACTTTGATATTCCGGAGGAGATTTTGAATTTTTACAAAATGTATCGTCCATCTCCTCTTGTCAGGGCATATTGTCTGGAGAAGAAGTTAGACACTCCGGCAAAAATATATTATAAGTTCGAGGGAAATAATACAAGTGGCAGCCATAAGCTCAATTCAGCGATTGCGCAGGCGTATTATGCAAAAAAACAGGGCTTAAAGGGCGTTACCACAGAGACAGGTGCAGGCCAGTGGGGAACTGCTCTTTCCATGGCATGTTCTTATTTTGATTTAGACTGTAAGGTCTATATGGTGAAGTGTTCTTACGAGCAGAAGCCTTTTAGAAGGGAAGTAATGCGTACCTATGGTGCAAGCGTGACACCATCGCCTTCTGAGGAAACAGAGGTAGGAAAGAAAATTCTTTCTGAGCATCCTGGCACAACGGGAAGCCTGGGCTGTGCAATTTCAGAAGCAGTTGAGGTGGCCACGAAGACGGAGGGATACCGTTATGTGTTAGGAAGCGTGCTTTCCCAGGTACTTCTGCATCAGACAGTCATTGGACTGGAAACAAAGATTGCCTTAGATAAATATGGTATTGTACCGGATATGATCATTGGATGCGCCGGTGGCGGTTCCAACCTTGGCGGCTTGATTTCTCCATTTATGGGAGAAAAAATCCGCGGTGAAAAGGATTATCAGATTATTGCTGTGGAACCGGCTTCTTGTCCAAGCCTTACGAGAGGAAAGTATGCTTACGATTTTTGCGATACCGGAAAAGTTTGTCCGTTAGCAAAAATGTATACACTTGGCAGCGGATTCATTCCTTCCGCAAATCATGCGGGCGGTCTTCGTTACCATGGCATGAGCTCCATTCTTTCCCAGCTCTATGATGACGGGCTGATGGAGGCACGTTCCGTGATTCAGACGGATGTGTTTGAGGCAGCAGAGAAATTTGCGAGAGTGGAGGGAATCCTTCCGGCACCGGAGAGCAGCCATGCAATCAAGGTGGCGATTGATGAGGCATTGAAATGTAAGGAAACCGGAGAGGAAAAGACGATTGTATTTGGTCTGACAGGAACGGGCTACTTTGATATGTATGCATATGAAAGCTTCCATGATGGGACAATGACAGATTATGTCCCGACGGATGAAGATTTAAAGCCGGGATTTGAATCCCTGCCGTAAATATGGATTCGGGGAGTCATGCGTGGAAGCGGCATGGAGGCAGGCTGTGAGGGGAAAGCCGGCCTGAAATCTATGAGATTGTGCGGCAAAAGAGCATAGCGGTGAGCTCTGAGGGGGACTGGTGGAAAAATGAAAAAGATATTTCAGAATGGATTTGGAATTATCACGACAGATCAGGATGCCCTGTGATGATGCCAAAATGAGGAAAGGATGCAATGAAAAATAATAAGCTAGATCATATTGATAAAGAAATTCTTGATATGCTGCAGAAGAATGCAAGGATTTCTTTAAAGGATATTGCAGAAAAGGTGTATCTGTCTTCACCGGCAGTTTCTGCCCGGATTGACAGTTTAGTCGAAAGCGGGTATATTGAGGGATTTCATGCAAGTTTAAACACAGAAAAGATGGGGTATCACATCAAGGCGTTTATCAGTTTAGAGGTGGCTCCGGTGGATAAGCCGGAGTTTTACCCGTACATAGAGAGCTGTAAAAATGTGGTGGAGTGCAACTGCGTGACAGGTGATTATTCCATGCTGATGGAGGTGCTGTTCCCGAATACAGATGAGCTTGACCAGTTCATTGGGGAATTACAGCGGTTTGGCAGGACAAAGACGCTTATTGTATTTTCGACCTGTGTGGAGCACAGGGGAATCCGGCTTTAGAGGGGAGTTGGATTAAAAGGGGAAATCGTTATGCCAGATAAAGAAAAAACAGATATGTTAATTGAACAGTTGGTGGTTCTTTATCGGATCAGGGCTGCAGGAACCGAGAAGAATAAGGTGCTGGAGTATGAGATTTCTGTAACAGAAGGAAGGCTTCAGGCCATGGGGATTACTGATTTATCAAAATTCAAGCCGGAGTAGCAGAATCAGAAAAAACTTTTTGATAAAAGAGTTTTGATTCAGCATATGGTGAATTGCAGAAAAAAATATGAGAAAAGAGAATGGAGGAGAAAACAGGAGCATGGCAAAATTTATTTTTGGAGTGGACATTGGTGGAACATCTGTAAAAATGGGGCTTTTTGATGAAGCGGGTGAAATGCTTGAAAAGTGGGAGATTGATACGAGGAAGGAAAATGCAGGAGAGAACATTTTACCGGATATTGCGGCTTCCATTAAAGAAAAGAGTGAGGAAAAGGGAATTGCTGTAGAGGATATTTTAGGAATCGGCATGGGTGTTCCGGGACCGGTTACGGAAGATGGAAGGGTGCTTAAATGCGCCAATTTAGGCTGGGGAATCTTCTCTGTGGCAGATAAGGTGACGGAACTTACCGGCGTGAAAAAGGTCTGTGTGGGAAATGATGCGAACATTGCTGCACTGGGCGAGCAGTGGCGTGGCGGCGGACGCGGCTTTGACAGTATTGTGATGGTGACGCTTGGAACCGGAGTGGGCGGCGGCGTCATTTTGAATGGAAAGATTCTGACCGGTGCAACCGGTGCCGGCGGAGAGATTGGACATATCATGGTAAATCCTAAGGAAACGCGTGTCTGCGGCTGTGGAAAGAAAGGGTGCTTAGAGCAGTATTCTTCTGCAACGGGGCTTATGAGGAGTGCAAGGGAAGCGGTGGCTGCTTCTGACAGACCTTCCATGATGCGTGAGTTTGAGCCGGAAAAACTGACCGGAAAAGAGATTTTTGATGCGTATAAGGCAAAGGATGAGATGGCAACCGAGGTCGTGGAAGAGTTTGCAGAGTATCTGGGACTGGGACTTGGCCAGGTGGCACAGGTGGTGAATCCGCAGGCATTCGTCATTGGCGGCGGCGTTTCAAAGAATGGGCAGTGCGTGGCAGACATCGTGAAAGAGAAATTTGCAAAGAATGTCATGTTTGCTCTGAAAGATACGGAGTTCCGTCTGGCAGAGCTTGGAAATGATGCCGGAATGTACGGGGCGGTGAGGATGGTACTGTCATAAGGGATGACTTCCCGGTCGTTTCAAAATATTTAATGGAGCCTAAGCTGACACTGCATTGTCTGCTTAGGCTTTTTTGTGGTATTTTTTTCGTTTTTTGATTTTTCTGATTCTTTTTGCCAGCGCAAGTAATATTTTACTCTGAAACAATTACTTCCGGGTAGCCAAAAAAGCGCAGACTACCCCTATCAAGCTTTTA